>DAOTUG010000012.1:0-12858 GCA_034437335.1 Anaerolineaceae bacterium | reverse complement strand
CTCCCCATATCACCCCTATGTTATGATCCCTGCGAACCAGGTCTGCACATGATCACATTTCACCTTTTTTTTCGTGTATTTTTTAATCCGGTGCAGGCCTTCATCTCCCCCATGCGCCTCATTTCGCCCTAAAACACCCCGGTTCGCCGGTTTCGAACCGCATCGCTTTTTCGGCTACCTTAAAAAGTCTTTATTTATATTATCATAAAATAATGGGTTTTCAATCAATTACCTGTTATCAAATCGTTATTTTCCATTCGAAGAAGATCTATGGGATTCATAGGCCAGGGAACCAAACTGCACAGTAAAATCTCCACAACAATGGAGGCAATGTCTGAGATGAATGAAGCCCAACCTGCAATGTTTGCCCTGTTTGTCCTCTTGAGCGAGACGAGAAGAACACACACCATCACGGAGCTTTCCAAGCGGCTTGCCCCCCGGGGGGTACGGTTCGACAATGGGATTGATTTCTGGATCCGTCTCTGCCGGGCCAGCCGGCTTCTCTGCCCGGAGCCCACCCTTGAACCCACCCCGCTTTGCGAGCGATGGCTGAGCTGGGGTGCCAGAAAGCGGATCAGCCAACTGCTGGCGGGTTGGTGCCGGATGATCTGCTGCGCCGAGGGACGCCGGCGCCGCCAGAGGATCGTTGACGCCCTGAAAGGTCGGGGGAGCTCCGACCTGATCCGCCTGCTGGCAATGCCCTCATACCAGAGGGAAATCCGTTCCATCACAGCCCTGGGCCTGTTTGATGAAAACCGGCCATCGGCCTTTGCCCGCAAGATTTTTTCTGAGCATCCCCAACAACCTCCATCCGCCCTGTGGGAGTATAATGCTGGCGCGGCGACCCTGCTGGTCCCCCTGCCCCCCAGATGGAAATTGCTCTGGACCCTGGAAAGCCTGCTCCCCCTGCCCCCAGACCGACAAGGAAATTGTCTGATCTATCCCCTTGATCTCAAAACGCTGCGTTGGGAATTGGGACGCGATCTTTCAGCAAGTCTTCTGTCCCTGCTGGAAGAAGGCCTAGGCAAAAAACTGCCCAAAGAAACCCCGGGGCATCCGCCTCTGACCGCCCGGAAAGGATTCCTGCTGACCTGCTGCGATTCTGACACTCTGATTCGTCTGCGGGGGCGAAAAAACCTTGGGGACATTTTGATGGATCTTGTCGGCCCCAACCATGTCTTTGTCCCTGAGAACCAAGCCCCCCGGGCCTTTTGTGTCCTGGCCAAATCCAAGCTGGCAGCTTGCCCCTCTGAGCTGCACCGACCCAAACATACCGAGCTGCACCCTGCGGACCAGGGACTCTGGTTCGCCCTGCTCCGCCTGGTCTGGTATGCGCAAATCAGGGCACTCCCTTACTGTCTCTCGACGGATCAATTACAGATTCTCTGTTCGGTTTTGCCCCGGAAGATGACACTGCTGGCAATGCAGCAAGGGGAAAAAGACGCCCTCAGACCTTCCTTCGTACCTGATGACGCGTCTCCCCTGCCCTCTGACCAGGATTCACCAAAGATCCAACGACTGCGCCAAGCTATCCATGCATTAAAAACGGTGAGAATTCAGTATCAGAAACCAGACCAGGAGCAGGGCAAGGTGAGAAGAATCGCCCCTTTATTGATCGAAATGCGCGGCGAGCACCGCTATCTGATCGCATTTTGTGAGAAAAGCTGCGAACGACGCACATTCCGGATTGATCGGATCAGCGCCGTGGAAGGATAAAAAGTGGGGCGGCTTTTCACCGCCCCTGCCGGCATTGCTCCCCCTCAGTTCACAAGCCGGTTATCCAGGTAATGGCAAAAACTGTTCAGGTAATAACGAGAAAGCTTCAAGTTGCGCTGGGCGTTTTTACGCCAGACAAAGGGAGCAAAAACCACCGGAAGCAGATAGCACAGCGCCAACAAAATGGCGATGCCAATTTTCGCCCTGATGGGCAAATAGGCAACCGGGGTGATTTGCACCTGACTTTCATCAATGCGGGTCACCTCGTAGGCCAGACATTGCTTCTTCCCCAAGGAGCCCACCGCCAGAAATTTGTCGGGGCTTTTGGGGCGGATGTGCGATGGATTCAGGCGGCTGACAACTCGGATCCATTCGACAACCCGGGGCTTGGTATCCGCACAGGAAAGCACCCTGGCGGACCAATCCGTCTCATCCTGCAAAATGCACTCGATGATGGCAAAATCCCCTTGTAGAACAGCATGGTCAAAATAACCGTGGACAGAAAAGTTTTTTCCTTGCATGGTATCTCTCCTCCTGTTTGCAAGTTTCATCAAAATGTTTCACACCGCCACGCCCATATAGGGGCGTTTCTTACGGATCTCCTTCAAACCGTCCTCACGATTACGATACACTGTGAGAACCCACTCCCGGCGGGCATCAAGGACCACAACAGCCCCTTCCAGCCGGGTGATTTCATCCGTACGCTGGTCGGCTGCCGGGATGTCCTTTGCACCCAGGTGATAGAAGCAGGCGCCGCCCCGATGATGCCGGGACCCATGCTGGAGGATATAGGCGATATCCGTCCGGGAAAGATTTCTTTGTGCTGCCCTGTGTAAGGCGTGATTTGTCATTCGGATCATATTTTCCCCACTTTCAATCATTTTGTTGTGTGCCTTTAATATAAAAGATTTTCCCATACCAACCCTAAGATAATCTAGGGAAACAACCGGGAAATGCGCATATCATAAAAACATAAAAAATGGATTTTCAGGGGGAAAAGCATGGCAAAAAAACGCCCGGCAACACCCGTCATCCTGATAACTGAAGACCCTTACACGATGGCAGCCGTGAACCGGTTGCTGGCAACGGATTGGCGTTTTCAGGTGGCGGAAAAACACACATCGCTCACCCAGTGCCTGGCCCACACAAGAATGCGGGCAGGCGATGGGCTGATTGTGATCGAAACAGACCAACCGGGAGACAAACACCTGGAAAGATTGCGGGGAAAGGGGTTTCGCGGCGAGATTGTCCTGTTGACACAAGGATTATCCCTGAGGGCTTTCCGGGGGTTCCACTTGGAAACAGTGAACGGAGTTTTGATCAAGAAAGAAATTGGCTATTGTCTGGGTTGGGCCCTCGACTACTGCCGGCAGGGATACTGGGTGATGAGCCCAGGGGTTTCGAACTGGACGGCCTCACAACCACCTTCTCCCAGACACAAGCTGATGATCTTATCACAACCGGACCATCAGTATGGCCTCACGCCCAGACAGCAAGAAGCCTTCTGGCTGGGAATCATCTTAGGATTGGACCACCGCACAATGGCCGAGGAATTGTCTATCACGGAGGGGTCCAGCTATGGCTTGATCAGCGCAATATACAGACGGCTGGACATTGATAATTTGCTGCGGGGAGAAAGCGAGTTAGAGAAGTTTATTCCTGAAGAGCAAACCCTGGCATCCACCTGCAAGGAAATCCAAAAGGAAGTCAGAAAAACCGGGTCAACCCACATCCGGGATAAAGCGGAACTGGTTTTTCATCTGTTTACACACCCGGAAATCTCCTGACAGGATAAAGACCGGTCAGGCATCCTGGCTCCAGGTAGTCCCCGCTCTAAAGAAGGGACATGGTGCAGGGGAATTGACGCAGAGGCCTTTTCAGCCATCCATGCCCGGTTTGGCGCCTGACTGAAAAAAGGTCTGCCCGGCCTGATGATTTTCTGATTCCCGATTTCTCTCCCCCCACGCCCCCTGTTTCCACACAGGCAGGCCAGGTTGGTTTCCCCGTTTTTCCCTTTTTTCCCGGATTTTATATTATAATGGTTTTATCATTCCATTAACCCGCCGTCAGGTCATAGGGGTCATGCAACTTTCTTTCACCTTCGAATCCGATCAACGCTTTTCATTGCCTCTGCAATACAACCATCTCGTGCAGGGCTTCATCTATGAAGCCATTGACCCTGCCCTGAGCGCCTTCCTTCACGATGAGGGCTATGAGGTGGACGGACGACCCTTCCGGCTGTTCGTCTTCTCCCGCCTCCTGGGGCCTTTCCGCCTGGACCGCCAGGCCGGGCAGATCAGCTTTGGCCCCAGAGTCACCCTGTGGATCGCTTCCCCGGTGTACCAGTTCTGCGAATCCATGATCCGCAACATCTTCGGGCGAATGAATCTGCACCTGGGCCCCCACATCCTCCGCAGCGTGGAATCCTCCGGCAACACACCGGAAATCTCCGCCGACGTCCTCACCGTCCACACCCGTTCACCCGTCACAGTCTACAGCACCCTCTACCGGCCGGAGGGCAGCAAATACACCGCCTATTTCCAGCCGGGGGAACCGGATTACGACCGGCTGATTTCGGACAACCTGAAGCGCAAATTTCGCGCTGCCCACCGGGAAGATCCGCCGGAGGGGAATGTCCATGTCCACGCCTTGGGCCGCCTCAAACTGAATGTGGTGCGCTATAAAGGCTTCATCATCAAGGGCTATTCCGGCAAGCTGCGCCTGGAAGGCCCCCCGCCCCTCCTGCAGATGGCCCTCAATGCCGGCCTGGGCGCCAAGAACAGCCAGGGCTTTGGGTTTATTCAAACCAGTTAGATACAAGGGGTCGCCAATGGGTTTTTTAGAGGGATTGATCCAAACCGGAACGTACTACAGCCGCCGGGACCGCGCCCGCATTGCCGGGGGCGGCGCCGTGGCCGACTTGCTGAATTATCTGGAGCTGCCCCTGGACTGGCCCGGGGAAGAAACAGACCCGGAGCGCCGCCCCCGGGTGATCCGCGTGGCCCTGGACGTGGACGATCCAGAGGCCGTGCCCCTGGACGTGCGGGGGATTCAGGAGATCCACCTGGCGGACTACCCGGGCCCTTTCACCACACCCCTGCAAGCCAAAGCGGCCTATCTCTACAAAAGTCCGGTGGGGTCCAATGTTTCCTGGGGATTCAGCCCCATCTACAAACTGGGCAAGGGCACGGGCGAAAAGGCCGTTTCGGAGTTGCTGGGCGGTGAAACCCCGGATTGGGAAAACCGCAACAAATCCCGCTATTATAAAATGCACAAGCGCGTCCTGGCCGACTATGAAGAGAGCGGCTTTTTCACCGATGGCAGCATCGCACGCCTGATGGCGGCCCTGGTGGCGCGGACGGAGGATATCGCCCAGCTCTGGCAGGACCGCAAACGCTCCTATCTGATAGTCTTCGGGGTGCAGTCCCCGGAGGGAGAGTTTCGCTTCCCGGGGAAGATTCCGGCCTTTGTGGCCTATTTTAACGCCAAGCTGACCGAGCGGCAGGAAAAAGCGGCCCCTGCAATCGCCGTGGACTGTATGCTCTGCCGCAAGCCGGATGCGGCCGGACGGACCCTGAATCAGGTGTTCAAGTTCGCCACATTTGACAAACCCGGTTTCCTCCCAGGGGGCAACAAATCCGGGGAGTTCTCCGTCTTCCCGGTTTGTGAGACCTGCTTTGGCCTCCTCCAGCGGGGCTATACAGAAGCGGAAGCCCGTTTCTCCACCCAGATAGGGGTTTACGGCCTGGACCTGCTGGTGATCCCGGAGATGATCGGGGACAGCAGCAATTTTGACCGTCTGACGAACAAGTTTCAGGAATTTCTCCAGGCCGGAGTCGAAGAGGAACTGGGGCTTTTCGCCAATATCGCCCGCCGCGATGCCAGCTTCGTGTTCCATTTTCTGTTCACAGAGCGTAACCAGGCCCAGGTCCGGGTGCACCGCATGGTGGAAGATGTTCCCCCCAGCCATTTCCGCAAACTGCGGGATATCTGGAATCAGAAACGGAACCTGTTTTTCCCGGACCGCAACCCGGCCCAGAGTTCGGCTGTCACCCTGGATTCCACTGTCCGGCAGATCGCGGCCATGCTGCTCTCCCTGGCGGGGAAAACCGATGGCGAAAAGGAAGTCATGAAGGAACGGGCCATCAACCTGATCGCCGATCTTTTCAGCAATGCCCGGGTGGATGTCGCGTCCCTCAAACGCGCCGCAGCCAGCCGGCTGGCGGGGCTGCTTTCCGATCCCGATTGGCTCAACGCAGCCAATTATTCCGGACGTTTCAAGCTCGAAAGGCTGTGGATGCTGTTCGAGTTTATCATTGCTTATAACCGACTTCTGGATCACATGGAGGTGACCCAATCATGAATCTGGACTGGTTCGAAAAATTTGAAGACCCCTATCTGCAAAAGCCCGCCGGGCAGGGCGTTTTCCTGAGCGGCGTGCTGCTCGGTTTTGTGGCGTCCTGCCAGGGCGGCAAGGGCAGCCGCCTGAACGACGCCCCCCTCTTCAAACAACTGCCCTTCGGCAAGCTGCAGCAGCGCGACCTCAAACGCCACATGGCAGCCCTGCCCACGCTGCTGACCGCCTATGAGATCCCCTACCAGCGCCAACTGACGGAAATCTCCGCCACGGCGGTGGAATTGCTGTTGCAGGATGACCGCCCCATGGGGGTGGATGGAAACTTTATTTTCACCAACGCGTTTCTGAACGCCTGGAAGTACCTCTATCGGCTCTATCCGGAGCTGAAGAAATCGGACCAACCACAGGAGGAAACACCATGAGCTTTGCCAATCGCAGAGAATTTTTGTTCATCTACACCGTCAAGGACGCCAACCCCAACGGCGACCCCCTGAACGCCAACCACCCCCGCTATGACGCCGAAACGGGGCAGATCCTCGTTTCGGACGTGCGCATCAAGCGCACCATCCGGGACCAATGGCTGCGGGATGGCCGGACAGTCTTTGTGGACGCCGAACCCAAAACCATGGCCACCCGGGTGGAGGAGTTGAAGGAGGCCCTTTCGGTTGACTCCGGCGCTGAGGCCATCCAGCATTGTCTGGATGCCCGATTGTTCGGCGTGACCTTTGCCTATAAGGGAGAGTCCTTCTCCTGGACGGGGCCGGTCCAGTTCAAGTGGGGCCGCTCCCTGCACCAGGCCAAGCCCGAGCTGGTCCAGGGCACGGGGGCCTTTGCCACCAGCGACGACTCCGAACAGCGCACTTTCCGCAATGAATACCTGGTGCCCTTCGTGGTGCTGGGCGTCTATGGGGTGGCCAACCAGAACAGCGCCGCCGTCACCAGCGCCAGCGAGGAGGATTTGGAGCTGGTCCCCAGCGCACTGTGGGACGGCACCGTCAACCTGATCACCCGCAGCAAGATCGGCCACCAGCCCCGGCTGCTGCTGGAGGTGACCTATGTGGAAGGCTTTCAGGGACTGGTCGGAGCCCTGGATGAAAAGACGACCCTGACCCAGAACGGCCAGCCCCTCGATCCGGAAGACCAGTTGGCCCTGCGGAGCCTGGCGGAGACAACCCTGGACCTGACGCAGGTCGCCCAACATCTGGCGCCCCTGAGCGATCATATCCAGACCGTGCGCCTGCGCCACGAAAAAGGCCTCAACCTGGCCGGTTTGGAAGCCCTGAAGGATGCCCTGGGCGACCGGCTGGAAATCCGCACGGGATGAACCATGGCAACCGCATTTGAGATCACAGGGCCCATCGCCTTCTATCGCAAGCCCTACACCACCACCTCTTCGGTGTCCTACCCGATCCCCACCCCCACAGCCGTGGCCGGGCTGATCGCCGCAGTCCTGGGCCTGCCCAACGGCAGCGCGCAAGAGGGCGCCTCAGCCGCCTATTGGCGGGAGATGTCGGGCACCCGCATCGCCATCCAGCGCCTGAACCGCACCGCCTGGTTTTCCGCCGCGGTGAACTTCTGGAACACCAAAGACCCCCAGAAAAGCCCTCATATCCAGATCAAACATCAGTTTGTGCGCAACCCCCACTATCGCATCTTTGCTGCCGGCGGGGTGGCGGGGGCCCTTTCAGACGCCCTGGCTGCCGGGAAAACCCACTTCACCCCCAACCTGGGCGCAGCCTATGCCCTGGCGGAACTCCATTTCCTGGAAGAGTTTGATCCCGTCCCCATCCCCACCGGGGAAGCGCTGACCGTCCACAGCGCCCTGCCCTTCTCAACCCGGGCCGAAGCCGCCATTGATTTCCTGGCCACCCGGGGGCTGATGAAGGACACCTTCCCCTTCCGCATGGACACCAACCGCCGGGTGCAGGAGACCATCACCCTCCTTTATCCCGCCGGGCCGGGCCAGGGCATCGTCCTGGAAGCCTGGGAGGGCCTGGAGGCCTTTGCATTTCACGGTGAGACCATTGCCTGGCTCCCCGCCTGGTGAGGGGCGCGGGCTGCAGGCCTTTCTGGAGGCCTTTCCACCCGACCTGGAAAGCCACCCGGGGAAGTCCCTGCGCCGGCATCTGGAGGGGGTTGGGGCGCTTTCCGCGCGGCTCCGGGAGACCCATGCCCTGCCGGTGGACCCGAACCTCCTGCGCCTGGCCGCCCTCACCCACGACACCGGCAAGGCCGACCCCCGGTTCCAGGCCTATTTGGCCGGGCAGGGCGAAGGAATCCCCCACGCGGCCCCCTCCGCCTGGTGGACCCTGGCCCTGGGGTTTGCTGGCGGCCTGCCCCTCGAAGAAGTCATCTGGGCCGCGGAGGCAGTGCGGCGCCACCATACCGGCCTGGTGGACTTTAGAAACGGCATGCTGCTGGCCTGGAACGCCGACGACGCCGCTGCCCACCGTCCCCAGGCCTGGTCCGCAGCCCGGGCGCTCCTGCCGCAATTGCCGACCAATTTTGGCGCCGAGGGCCTGGCCGGGCTGCGGGATGTGTTCTGGGAACTCGACCAGGACCCCGGCTTGGGAACCTGGCTTTCGGTCCGTTCCCTCTATTCCACCCTGATCGCCGCAGACCGGATGCACGCCTCGGGCATCCGGGAGCTGCCTTTTCCTGAGCCGCCTCCCCTCCAGCTTCCCCGGTTCGAGAACCCCCACACGCCCGTCAACCGCTGGCGCCAATCCGTCCAGGAGGCCTGCTATGCGCGGGCCCTGCGCCTCCTGGAGCGTCCCGGCGTCTATTCCCTCACCCTCCCCACCGGGGCCGGCAAAACCCTCACCGGGATGCGCATCGCGGCCGAGTTGGCCCGGCGCAAAAACCTGCGCAGCCTCATCTATGTGCTGCCCTTCATCACCATCGTCGAACAAACCGCCAACAGCGCCCGGAAGAGCTTTCCGCCCGACCTGATCCAGGAGGACCACAGCCTGGTGCCCCTCAAGGCCGATCCGGGCTATCATCCCTGGCAGCACATGACGGCCCTCTTCCGCTATTGGCGCCAGCCGCTGATCATCACCACAATGGCCCAATTCTGGGAGGCGCTGTTTGCCTCCCGGGCCAACCGAACAATGAACTTCCACCGCCTGGCCCGGTCGGTGGTGATCCTGGACGAGCCCCAAACCCTGCCCCCCAAATATTGGGATGCCCTGGGACGGCTCCTGGAGGTTTTGGCCCAATCCCTGGGCAGCTATCTGATCCTGATGACCGCCACCCAACCCCAGATTGCCTCCAGCGCCGGGAAGAAGCGCGAAATCGCCCCTGAGACCTATCACTTCCCCAGCGTGCGTCACCGCTATCAGGTCTGCCACCCGGAGGCCCCGGTTCCGCTGGAGGCGTTGGAAGACCTGATTCTGGATGAAGATCTGCTGGCCGAGGAGCCCAGCGGGATGCTGGTGATGAACACCAAGGCCGCCGCCCTGCAGACCTACGGGCTGATGCAGGAGCTGCTGGCCGGGCGGGAGGATGTGGCATTGCTGCTCCTGAGCGCCTGGCTGACGCCCCACCACCGCCAGCAGGTCTTGAAGAGGTTGAACGCCCTGGAAAAGGCCGGACGCCCCCGCATCCTGGCGGCCACCCAGGTGGTGGAAGCCGGGGCGGATTTGGATTTCGCCTGGGTGGTGCGGGACCTGGGGCCCCTGGATTCGATCATCCAGGTGGCGGGGCGCTGCAACCGCCACAACCATCTGCACCACCCCGGCCGGGTCTTCATCGCCTGGCTCAAACACGAAATCGGTCGGCCCTTCTCCGCCTTTGTCTACGACAGCGTGCTCCTGGCCGCCACCCGCGATGTGCTCTCTCAAACACGCCGGTTTGACGAATCCGATGTCCCCGAAATGATCCAGGCCTACTACCGCACAATCCTCAACCGGCTGACCCCCGAAGACATCGCCGGGAGCCTGGCCCGAGGGGAGTGGGAAACTCCCCCGGTCCTCTACGAAAAGCCTCCCCAGGCCTATCTTCCCCTCATCATCGAAGAAACCAGCCAGGTTTCCGAACTGGTGCAGACCCTGGAAACCACCCGCTGGACCCTTGGCAATCTGCTCCACAAAAAAGAGCACATGCGCCGGCTGCAGCAGCATGTGATCGAGATCCCCCGCAAGATCGCCCAGAGACTGACCCTGCACTGCGGCCGGCTGCCCCACAGCGAGCCCCTCATCCGCCCCGTCCTGGGCGGGGAGATGCTGCTGCTCTCCCAGGAGATGATCGGAGGCGGGGAAGACCAGGTCTACGATCCCATCCGGGGCCTCGTGCCGCCGATGCATTCCGAAGATCAAACCTTGCTCTGGTAAAACCAGTCCACTGCAATCCCTCAGGAGACCCCCCATGGACTTCACCATCACCGGCACCTATGTCTGGTACTACTTCATCTGCCAGCGGGAGGTCTGGCTCCTCAGCCGCCAGATTGAACCGGACCAGGACCACGAAGCCATCCTCCTGGGGCGCCTGAACGACCAGACAAGCTATGCCCGGGAGAAAAAATACCTCTATTTTGAAGGGGGTGTGGTGGACCTTTTCCGGGAAGAAAACGGCAAACTCCTCATCTCCGAAGTCAAAAAATCCAGCCGCTTTGAGGAAAGCGCCCGCATGCAGCTTCTGTTCTATTTGCTCAAGCTGCGGGAAAACGGGGTGGATGCCGTGGGGGAGCTGCGCATCCCCCGGGAAAAGAAAATCATCCCCGTGCGGCTGGACCCCGAAGGAGAAGCCGCCCTGGCGGAAGCCTGCGCGGGCATCCAGACCATCGTCGCCCGTCCCAAACCCCCGCCCCCGGTGCGCTGCCGCTATTGCCGGGGCTGCGCCTATCTCGAGTTTTGCTGGAGCTGATCATGAAAAAATCCCTGTATGTCCTTTCCGAAGGAGTCCTGACCCGCAAAGACAACACCCTCTGCTTCCATTCCGAGGAGGGCAAGCGCTTCCTCCCGGTGGAAAACGTGCGGGAGATCTTTGTCTTTTCAGAGGTGGAGTTCAACAAGCGCTTCCTGGAGCTGCTGTCCACCCAGGAAATCCTGCTGCACTATTTCAATTATTACGGCTACTATATGGGCAGCTTCTATCCCCGGGAGCATCTGAATTCAGGATTCGTGATCCTCAAGCAGGCCGCCTGGTATCAGGATGAACGCAAACGCCTGGACCTCTCCCGGCGGATCGTGATGGGCGCGGTGGAAAACATGCTCAAGGTCCTCAAATATTATCAGAGCCGGGGCAAACCCACCGCCCCGCAGATCGAAACCATTGAAACCTGGCAGGCGTCCCTCCCAGACCAAAAAACCATCCCGGCCCTGATGGCCGTGGAAGGGCGCATCCGGGAAACCTACTACCAGGCCTTTGACAGGATCCTGGAAGATCCCTACTTCGTCTTCGAGCGGCGTACCCGCCGGCCGCCCAAAAACGCCCTCAACGCGCTGATCAGCTTTGGGAATGCGGTCTTCTATACCATCTGCCTGAGCGAGATCTATAAAACCCATCTGGATCCCCGCATCGGATTTCTGCACACGACCAATTTTCGGCGGTTTTCCCTCAACCTGGATGTGGCCGAAATCTTCAAACCCATCGTGATTGACCGGATCATCTTCTCGCTGATCGGCCACCGGCAAATCCAGGAAGGGGATTTTGAGCCGGAGAGCGGGGGGCTGCTGATGACAGAGAAAGCCCGCAAGACCTATCTGGCTGAGATAGACAAGCGCATGGAACGCACCATCCGCCACCGGGATATCGGGCGGCCGGTCTCCTACCGCCGATTGATCCGCCTTGAACTGTACAAAATCGAGAAGCATATCATGGAAGAAAAAGTGTATGAGCCCTTCATCGCCCGTTGGTGAGGGGAAAGGAGGCGCCGGGTGTTTGTGATTCTGGTCTATGATGTGAACGTGAAACGAGTGGCCAAGGCCCTTAAGACCTGCCGCCGGCACCTGCACTGGGTGCAAAATTCCGTCTTCGAGGGGGAGATGACCAAAGCGCGGCTGGCAGCCCTGCGGAAGGACCTGAAAAACGTGCTGGATCTGAACGAGGATTCAGTCCTGATCTATCAGTTCCGCACCACCAAGTATCTGACCCGGGAGACACTGGGCGTGGAGCGCCAGGAGATCAGCCAATTCCTGTGAAGGATGGCGTCGCGCGCCGATCGCGCCAAAACCCCGGGGGCGCGACGCCAAAAATAAGCCGGCGGGAAGGGAAAAAAGGCGGGAAACAGGCCCCCGCGCAACCCCGCACGGAGAAGAAAGCGCAAAAACGCCCCAAACCGGGCGAAAAATAGGGTAAAATGAGGGTTACTAGCCTACCTATAAGGAATTGAAACTTGTTCACGGGGTGATTGGTTTCGCAAAGCGGTTCAGTTACTAGCCTACCTATAAGGAATTGAAACCATTTTAGCAGATAATACGCTCCCGTGCAAGGGTGCGTTACTAGCCTACCTATAAGGAATTGAAACATAGCATCCCAAACGCCAACGCCCAGGGCATCAGTAAGTTACTAGCCTACCTATAAGGAATTGAAACGGATATGATCCGGATTACGAAATAGATGTTCGTGTTGTTACTAGCCTACCTATAAGGAATTGAAACTAAACAGCTGCCATATCCGCCGCACGTTGCGCAAGTTACTAGCCTACCTATAAGGAATTGAAACGTTAGAAGGGCTAATAAAGATGGCACTCAATAGAGAGCGTTACTAGCCTACCTATAAGGAATTGAAACTCGCAACGTTAACACCGCCCTCGTCCCTCAATACCAAGTTACTAGCCTACCTAT
>DAOTUG010000011.1:0-15133 GCA_034437335.1 Anaerolineaceae bacterium | reverse complement strand
TGGGCTTCTTCGAGAGCCCAGCCGGATTTTTTCCTGATTAACCCGTTTCATCCGTTTCCAGGCGAATATTTGCAAGGGTTTCCAAAACACCCAGCACCGCAGAATTATCCAGATCCCGCATCCCCATTTCCAGCATGGCCTTATACAGTTGGGTTTGAACGGCAGTCGAGGGGAGAGGAATGCCGTACTCCCTGGCCGTATCCATGACAATACCCAGGTCCTTGGCCTGCATATATGCCTTGAATCCCGGCTCCCGATTGCCAGCAAAGAGACGCTGGGGTTTATTTTCCAGCGTCCAGCAGCCTGCGGCCCCACCGCGAATGGCCTGGACAACTTTCTGCGGGTCTGCACCTGATTTCTGGGCCAGCACCAGAAGTTCACCCATGGCGACCATTTGGGCAGCAACCATAATCTGATTGGCTGCCTTGGCAATCTGCCCATCCCCATTTCCCCCCACATGGGTGATGGTTGTGCCAATGGCCTGCAATACCGGCATGACCTTCTCCAGGGTTTCTGCCGCTCCCCCAACCATGATGGTCAGGGTTCCATTGATTGCGCCGACGTCCCCGCCGCTTACCGGAGCATCCAGGGAAGCAACCCCCGCTTCCGCCAGCCTTTGTGCAATATCCCGGGCGGTGGCCGGTTTGATCGTGGAGTTATCAACAAAGATCAACCCCTCATGGGCTCCTTCAATGATGCCCTCTTCGCCCAGGGCCACCAATTTCACATCCGGGGAATCGGGCAGGTTGGTGAAAACGACGTCCACCTGCCGGGCTACTTCAGCAGGGGAAAAAGCCGCTACAGCCCCTTCTGCGGCCAGCTCCCGAACAGATTCCCGACTCCGGTTGTGGACAACCAAAGGAAAACCAGCTTTCTTGATATTACGGGCCATGGGTTTTCCCATGATGCCCAATCCAATGTAACCAATTTTCAACGGCATGCCTAAATCCTTTCTTCTGCCAAAGGGTTCACTTAATGATTACTCGCTTCCGGGGGACTTCCCGGTGAGGTGATGTAAGTACGCCCCCGGGTCTTCCATGAAAGCGCGATACAGTTGAACATGTCCCAACTCGTCATAAGACACACACTGCGGGGGGCTCTGATCAAAATCCAGCAGAGCCGCCCCGGGGAAAGCCAGCAGAATGGGCGAGTGAGTCGCCAGGAGGAACTGACTGTTTTGGTCCACCATGTCATGCAGCAAGGAGATCAATCCGAGCTGCCTGAGGGGGGAAAGGGCAGCTTCAGGTTCGTCCAAAAGGTAGAGTCCCCCGGGAACAACCCGCGATTGAAACAGCGTGAGAAATCCCTCCCCGTGGGAGTTGGCTTCCAGATCCGCCCCATATCGGTCCGAAAGGGCCCGCAGCGAAGACGCAGCCGGTGATTTCGCCAGGGTTCTTGCATAATCAGACCGCCCCCCATACTCGCGATCAACTCGGGTCAGGTCCTCTTGCAGCGTCTGCCGCATCTCCCGTAAACGCTGGACATAGCCAAAGAAATCCTCCGCTCGCAGAAAAAACCCCCGATGGGTGCGTTGATTCCAGATCAATTTCAAAGCCCCAGCCAACGGGCGGACAGGGTCCAAACTGCGATCCCGATGAGCGTCCTCCCTGCCCACAGTGACGGAGCCTGCAGCCATAGCCACGGCCTCCAGAAGGGTGGATTTTCCGGATCCATTTTCACCGACAAAAATCGTGACCGGAGCAGAAAAAGACAGGGTCTCCAAGGTTTGCAGGCTTGGTACGCTGAAGGGGTAAGCCTGCCTTTTTGAAAACGGCCTGGTCAGAGATACTTCCCGCAGGTGGATCATTTAGCCTTCCCGGCGTCAATCTCAATGAGGGTGAAGATCAATAAGGTGACCAAATCTCGGCGCAGGGGTTTTTGAGCTATCAGCGTGCTCGAAAGGCGCGCCACCAGCTTCTTCGCTTTGATCGCCGAAGTGGATTCCACAGCCTGTTGAGCAATTCGCAGCAGTTTTTCCACCCCTTCCTGCTGTTGATCCTGTGCGAAGATCAAGGCGCATTGTTGAAGCGCGGCTGAATCTATGCTGTCAACCGATTCCAGTTTGAGGGAAGAAATGATCCGGGAAATAGACGTGCTGAAATCGTCCTGAAGCTGGCGGCTGATCTGAATAAAATCATCCTCATCGCCAATCAAACGCCCCAGGGCCAGGGCCAATTCCATCTGGTCGTTCTCAAAGCGACTCTTTTCCAGTAAATGATAGATGTCCTCAAAGGTTTCTTCTACTTCCAAATGCCCCAATGCGGCGGCATAGGCCTGCTGCAGACCCCGGTCCTTTTCCTGACGGTACAATTTCACCAGACAGGGGATGATGGCTTCATCTCCCAGGGCCGCCAGGGACCGGGCGGAATGGGCGCGGACAGAACGATAATCTGATGATGTCAACGCACGCCGGAGGGCTTCAATGGCGCCAGGATCACCTATCCGGCCCAGGGCCCAGGCGCTGATGACGCTTAGGGCGGGGTCTTTCCCCTCCAGAATCTCAATGAGGGAGTCAGTCAACTGGGGATGTGGCTTGTGACGGGCAATGGACACAATCGCTTCATACCGGACGTAGAAGCGCGGGTCCTGCAGGGAGGATAGCAATTCCTCATTGGTCAAATGCGACTGCGCCAACCCCAAGCGCTCCGTCAGGTTAATGGCTGCCCGTTCTGTCCGGGGACGATTGAAACTGATCAGGGTCTCCATCGCCAACAGGGGATTCCCCCGAAAAAACATCCCCACAAATTCACCCATGCTGACCTCCCCCTCCGTCCTGACAAAGGCTGTGGCAAAAAGGGCAAAAAGAGAAAACAACAGCAGCAGGCCAAACATCACACTATAGCTGTTGATTGGGAAGCGCCACAACCGGCCGGAGACCCCGGAAACCGCATCCAGGAGCACCCCGCCAAATAACTGGCTGACCCCCATGACCAACCCCATCCAGGCGTTATAGAAGGCCATGTAGGAGGTGCTCTTTTTCGGGGGCACCATGCGGTTATAGAGCAGGCGGGAACCGCCGATAAACCGCCCCATCTGGGCGGATCCCTGAATGAAAGCAATGCCCAGGGCTGCATACAGGCTGATGGAAGATTGATAGGGCATGGCAAACCAGAGCACTGGGAGCAGCGCAATCAGGAGCATGTTGACCTGCAACACGGGTTTGCTCCCAAAACGATCCGCTGCCCAACCCCACAAATAGCTTGTCACCGCACCCCCCACCAGAGAGCCTGTCTGGAGCAGCACGACATTGCCGGAACTGAGACCGATTTCCTCCCGCATATAAAGGACCACAAAGGAAAACAGCGATTCGGCCAGGATAATTGCCCCGATGCCCAGGCTGAAACGCCGGTAGTTCCTATCCTTCAAAGGCTGGAAGATAGATCGGAGCACCGAGCGTTCAGATTTTTTCAACTGCTTTGGGCCTCCCCCCGGGAAATGCCAGGCCTCCCAGGCAGAGATCAACCCAAAAATCACCCCAATTAGGAAGAGCACATTGAAGGCCAGGATGCCTTCTGAAGATTCGATAAAAAAGCCTGCCAGTGTGACCGTCACGATATTGGCCAGGTTCGCAAATACCATCCGCTTTGCAAAAAACTTTCCCCGGATGGATGCTGGAATAAACTCCTGATTCCAGGGCAGAATAGAGACCATGTTCAACATCCTGAGCAAGGCAAAGACAATCACAATCCCAATGATCCCGACGACCATGACATCCTGACCAAAGCGTGATCGAACCCAGGGGGAGAAAACGATCAACGCCCACACCAGATAGCGGATGGTGAATGAAAGCAGAAAGACTTTTCGAACCCCGATCCGGGCAATTCGGGGAGCGACAAAAATGGAGAGGATATTCAAAAATGGAAGCAAAGACAGGATAGTGCCCAAGAGGGTTTTGTTGATGCCCAATTCGCTCAAATAAAGGACAAAAATTGAACCCAAAAAGGTCAACCGGATTGCAATGGAGTTTGTGGTGATAAAAGCGATATTCCACGGCAGCCTTTTGAGCTTTTCCGCTTTGGTCAGCGGTTCAGATGGCCTGGTCTCAGATTGTGGGGGGGTCCCTGTTTTGCCCATACTCTCTTCTCATAATCCCTTGTGCAAATTCTGTCCTGTTTATCTTAACACCTTTTATCCAAATAGAAAAACAGGACGGCATCAGCCGTCCTGGGTTATAGAAACCTGGAGCCCAGTTCAATCAGAACGATGGACCAGCCCCTGTTCCCAGGCATAAACCGCGGCCTGGGTCCGGTCAGCAAGCTGCAATTTGCTCAGGATATTGCTGACATGGCCCTTGACGGTATTTTCGCTGATGAAAAGCTCCTCGGCGATGCGGCTGTTGGAAAGTCCCCTGGCAATCAGCCGAAGCACCTCCATCTCACGATTGGTCAGTTCTGTGAAGGGATTGAAGATGGTTCCCTTGGCGCCGTTGATTTCCTGAATGACGCGTTCTGCCACCCGGGGGTGCAATACCGCTTCTCCCTTTGCCGCTTTACGCACAGCGTCGGCCAGATCATCCATCATGACATCTTTAAGCACATAGGAGATCGCGCCGGCCTGGAGCGCAGGGAAAATATATTCATCCTGATGATAGGAGGTCAGCACCACAATCTGGGTCCTGGGGGTGATATCCTTCACCTTGCGAGTTGCCTCCACGCCACCCATCCCATTCATCACCAGATCCATCAACATCACATCCGGCAGATACTCCATCGCCATTTCAACGGCTTCTTCTCCCGATGAGGCTTCGCCAATCACCGTGAAATCGGGCTGTGAATCGAGATAGGCGCTGAGGCCCTGACGAACTACCTCATGATCATCAACAAGCAGGATGGTAATCTTCCTTTGGTACATGCTACAACTCCGACATCTGATAAGGATACTTTAAAATGATCTTCGTGCCCTGGTTAATCCGGCTGTCAATGGTCAGGTTCCCCTGAATCAAATCCGCCCGTTCCTGCATGGATTTGAGGCCCATACCCGACTTATGGGTCTGGTGAAGTTCAAACCCCTGACCGTCATCCCGGATCGTTAACATCAAAAACTCTGTGCGGAAATTAAACACCACATCCACATTTTCCGCCCGGCTGTGCCAGGCGATGTTTGCCAGGGCCTCCTGCACAATCCGGAAGATGGTTTTCTCCACATCCAGGGGCAGGGATCGTTCACCCCGGACATGCATCTGAATATCTATGTCATTCCGCCGGCACCAGCTCTCCGCATAATCCTCCACTGCGGGGATCAGTCCCTTTCCCTTCATCGCCACCGGCCTGAGCTCTTGAATCAGGTCTGTCAATTCCTGACGCACCTTGGTGACCAGGGCCTCCGCTTCAACC
Source organism: Anaerolineaceae bacterium (assembly GCA_034437335.1). Classification (GTDB taxonomy): domain Bacteria; phylum Chloroflexota; class Anaerolineae; order Anaerolineales; family Anaerolineaceae; genus Brevifilum. Next base: position 9,800 of record DAOTUG010000011.1, on the reverse strand, counting down.
ATATGGGAGAGGGCCTTTGCCGGGTCGCTTTTAAAATGCGCTTTAGCTGCCCCAAGTTGTGCAGAGGCGGCAAAGGCCTGCTGTTTGACGCTGTCGTGGAGATCCCGGGCGAGCCGGCTGCGTTCTTCAAGGACAGACAGTTCCTGCCGCCGATCCAACAGGTTTTCCAGTTGCTCCGCCATGGAATTGAGATCGTGGGTCAAAATCCCAATTTCATCATCAGAAAGATCGCGAACAGCGACAGAAAAATCTCCCTGAGCCCAGGCATGGGCTGCCTCAGAGACCCGGGTGAGTCGCTTGGTAAGCCCGTTGGCCGTGATCATCCCGAAAATGGACCCCAGAACCCCGGCAAAGAGGGTGAAGATCAACAGCGACCGGGCAATGTAGGTCATCACATCGTTCATGGGCAGGAACTCCCAGGGAAATCGTTTGGTGGTAAAGACGAGTACCCCCACCAAATTCTTTTCCACATCCATTTCAGTCGAGCCCCCGCTTTCCAAAATGGACTCAAAATCAGCCGGTTCAAAACGAAAAACGGGAATCGCGCCCACGATCCGATTGCCAGGCTGAACCTTTTCATACAATAGATTTTGATCATCTTCCCCGCTCAGGGCCGCCCGAAGGGGAGCCTCAAGGCCGGGCAGATAGTCAAAGGGGATTGGCTCCCCGAGATCCTCCTCAGGGGCAGCATGATGAGGAATGGTATCCACCAGGGTCCGGTCGCTCAACAAATAATAGAAACTGAGAAAATCCTGAGCCTTCATCTCGAGCTCCAGATTACCCAGGATCAAGAGGGGGCGCGTGCCAATCACAGAACCCTGGACATCCTCCAGATAGGCCCGGGCGCCTTCGATGTCCGGAGGCGTTTCGGAGAAAAATGTCTGGATCATGGGAGTCCATTCTGCACGCAGATTTGAGATGAGACTTTCCGGTGTGAGGTCCAGGTTGTTAACAAAATAGGAACCCAGGAGGATCATCACGATCAGCTCAACCACCAGCAAGGCGCCAACGGTGACCAGGGAATAGCTCAAGGTCAGACGCCAGCGCAGGGAACGGAAAGTCATCCGCAGAGTGTGGAAAAAAGAGCGCCATGAATTTTTTGGGGGTGCATGTGTTGCCGTATCTTTTGCAGTCATGAGCGTTTACCCTTTCCCATTTCTAGCAGCCTGGGTCAGGGAAAAATGGATTACCAACTATACGAAAGTTCCTTAATATACCTTATTTTACCAGGATGACAAGGATTCCAAACCATCCTCTGGTAGGGTATGAAACAACCCAAATGGGTAATGACGCAATCCCAGGCATTTGCTAAGATAAAGTCCACAGAGAGCAGACAACCCACACGAGTTCTCAAAGATTTGATCAAGGGATGCAATGCCCCGGAGGGCAATCCGGGGCATTTTTCAAGAAGCATTGGCGGACAGTCATTGACCAAGCTCTCTTGTACACAGATTATAACCTGACGCCTTCTCCCTTTCAATATCATGTTTCGAGAACACAATAAAACAGGAGGTGGTGCCATCTTCAAAAAAACTATCAACACGAGCATCATGTCGTCCAACAATAACACAATAGGAGAAGATTAACATGAATAAAAAGAGAGTTACCCTTTTTCTGAGCTTTCTTCTGGTTCTGAGCTTCGTGCTTTCAGCCTGCCAGAGTGCAGCGACGGAAACTCCGACAGAAGCGCCCGCAGCTGAAACAGAAGCCGCCGCTCCCGAAGAAACGGAAGCGACCACAGAAGAAGAGTCGTCCGAAGAAACCCCTGAGGAGGCAACCGAAACAGAATCCGGCGACGCTGGATCCCTGGATGTTTATCGCGTTGCCATTCTTGCGGATATGACCAGCTCCAATGTCTGGAATCTCTTCGGCCCCGGTGCGTCAACCTATAACTACGTGGTTCAGGCCGGCTATTGGCCGACTCTGTATGGGTTGAGCGATCAGAGATACGACCTGATTCCCTTCCTGGCGGCGGATTTCGCCTCCCCGGTTGAGGAAGAGGGCGAGTTCTATGTTTCGACCGTCACCCTCAAAGAAAATTATCTATGGTCCGATGGCACTGAAGTCACCGCTGAAGACCTGGCCTTCACAGCCCAGGTGATCACAGACTTCCAACTCGGCGGCAACTGGTCCTACTGGGTCAATGGTGTGGATCGCATTGAAGCCGTTGATGCCAAGACCGCCAAGATCTATTACACCATTAAACCCGGCCTGGCCAACCACGAATACGGCGTTCTGCAGGATGTGATTGTGCAAAAGGCCTATTGGGAGCCCAAGCTGGCTGAAGCCTATGCAGCCTTGTCCGCCGTTGAGGATCTGGACCCCGAGAGCGAAGAATATGCCACAGCTATGGCCGAGGCGCAGCAGGTGATCTTCAGCCTCGAAGCTGAAAGCGAACCGATCTCTGGCGCTTATAGATTCAGCCAATGGGAAGTTGGCGCTTTCATTGAGAATGCCCAGTTTGAGGATTACTTCCACAAAGGAACCCTGATCGAACTGTATGAAGACGGCACCTACCGTGAGGTCAAAGGCGACGAATGGGAGTTCACCGCCTTTGGTGAGGCCGAAGGCGAGCCCTATCTTTCCTTCGAAAACGGCCCCCATGCCAAAGCAGTTGTTTACAGCATCTACAGCCAGGACGCCGCTGTGTTGGCCCTACTGAATGGTGAAGTGGACTACATTTACAACCCGAACGGTTACGGCCCCGGCTTGCGCGCACAGCTTGATGGCAATGCGGATGTGGACGTGGTGGAAAACGCCCGTCTCGGCTTCCGCTACATGGCCTTCAACTTCCGCAATGCACCAATGGACGATATCGCCGTCCGCCAGGCTATCGCCTGCATGATTGACAAAGACTTCCTGACCCAGAACGTGCTCCAGGGCGCAGCACTCCCAGTCTATACCCCCGTGCCCTCCGGCCAGCCCTTCTGGTATAACCCGGACGTTCCCGTCCTCTGCGACGGTCTGACCGAACAGGAACGGATGGAATGGGCTGTGAATCGCCTGAAAGAAGCCGGCTACACCTGGGATGTTGAACCTTCCTGGAATGAAGCCCGCGGCGGTTCTATTGAATGGGGCGAAGGTCTCATGATGCCTGATGGAGAATATGTTCCCGAGCTCTTGCTTCTGGCCCCCAGCCCCGGCTACGATCCCCTCCGCGCCACAGCGGGTGTGCTCATCGAGCAGTGGGCCGGCATGATCGGCTTCCCCATTCGCGCCAAACTGACCAACTTCAACAACATTCTGAACGAAACACTCGGCGGCGGCGCCAACTATGATATGGTCATCGCCGGTTGGGGTCTGACACAATTCCCCGATCACATGTGTGACTTCTTCCTGGTGGAATTTGGCACCGAAACCTTTGCCTTCACCGGCTACAGCAGCGATCGTCTGCTGGAACTGTGCACCGAGTTCAAGTCAACCAGCGACCTTGATCGGGCTCAGGAACTGGGCTATGAAATGCAAACCATTCTGGCAACAGAACTGCCCTATTTGTTCCTCTTCGACACCCCGGTTCAGGACGCCTACAACATCAGCAACATTGCATACCCCTACACCGACCTCTTGGGCGGTATCGAGAACCTTTACGGTATGCAAATCAACGTCCACTCTGCTGAGTAATCAGCCAACAGAACGTTGACCAACGCGAGACCCTTGGGGAGGGGAACAGGTTTTCCCCTCCCCATTTTTTATCAATTATCGAAAGATGGCAGGCAACAATGAAAAAATATATTTTACGCCGACTTGTACAGATCTTATTTACATTGATCATCTTCCAAACCCTGCTATTCATTATTCTCGATGCCCAGCCGGGTGACATCACCAACCTGTTTCTGATGAATCCCAAGGTGACCCCGGAGGTTAGAGAGCAGATGCGGGTGGCCTTGGGTTTGGATAAACCGCCCCTGGTCCGCTATTTTCAATGGCTGGGCAATTTTGTCCAGGGCAAACTTGGTGTATCCTTCAGTCACTATCCCCGTGAGGTGATGGACATCATTCTGGAGCGCGCGCCAAGGACTCTGGTTCTTTTCCTGACCAATCAGTTGATCTCCTTCAGCGTGGGGTATGTTCTGGGAAAGCAGATGGCCTGGCGCAGGGGAACAGTATTTGAATATTCCCTGACCATTCTTGGGGTTGTCCTTTACACCATTTTCACCCCCTGGTTTGGTTTGATGATGATTTATCTATTCGGCATCCGGCTCAATTTGCTGCCGATTGGCAAATTCTTGAATCCGAGCCTGTGGCGCGGGGTCGAAGCGGATGCGAATACCATCTTCTATCTTATCATCCTCACGGCTGTGGTCATCACCGTGCTTTACATCCTGACGATCATCCTGACCCGCAAAACAAGCCATACCGTCCGGCAAATTAGCCGTTTCGGCAGTCTGGTTGGCTTGCTGGGCCTGAGCGTCCTGGTGTGGAGCTTAACCCCCTACGGCGTCCTTGCCGGAGATATCGTCAAACATATGATCCTGCCTGTGCTGGTATCCACTCTGGTCAGTTTCGCCGGGACAATGCTCCTGATGCGCAACACCATGCTGGAAACACTCCGTGAGGATTTCGTCATGGCTGCCCGGGCCAAGGGCCTGAGCGAACGGACCGTGCGGGATAAACACGCCGCTCGCAATGCGTTCCTGCCCGTTTTCACCAACCTGATCATCGGGATTCCCTTTGTCCTGAGCGGCGGCATCATCACAGAAACCATTTTTTCCTGGCCCGGTATGGGACTGACCCTCCTAGAAGCTGTCAGCGTTGAGGATATTCCCCTGGCGATGGGCACCTTGAGCTTCGTGGGCGTTTTGGCCCTGACCGCACACCTCATTGCCGATGTCGCCTATGCTTTCCTCGATCCCCGGATTCGTTATCAATAGGAGCCAATCATGCAAGCAACAGCAACCAACGATATCAAAACGCCGCTTTGGCAGGTCAGACTCAAACTCGCCTGGAAAAGCTTTAAAGAAAACTGGAAATTATTCACCCGAAATCCCATCGGTTTGATCGGCCTGATCATCATTGTGATCTTTGGCTTGATGGCAATTTCCCACCCAATTCTGATGCGCTATGTCTGGGAACCCCGGGTCTATGATCCCGTCATCGGATATGACATTGAGATCTTTTCGCATCCCTCGCCGCCTTCGGCAAGGCACCTTCTGGGGACCGATCCCCTCGGGCGGGACATTCTCAGCCAACTGCTCTACGGCACACGCTTCAGCTTTGTCCTGGGCATCTCTTCCGCCTTGATCTCGGTGATCATCGCAACCACCATCGGCGCGGTCTCCGCCTATTATGGGGGGGTCCTGGATATGATCTTCATGCGCCTGGCCGATGTGGTCACGATGCTGCCCTTCATCGCCATCCTGGTGGTGCTGTCCGCCCTGTTTGAGTTCAACGGGCTGACCCTGGCCCTCGTCTACGGCCTGCTGGTAGGTTTCGGCGGGCAGACCATTGTGATCAAATCCCAGGCCCTCGGCATCAAGGTCAAACCATACATCGAATCCGCCCGGGCCTCTGGCGGGAGCGATTGGCACATCATCTTCACCCACATGCTGCCCAACCTGCTGCCAATCTCCTTCCTCTTCATGATGTTCACCGTCACGAATGCCGTCTTTGCTGAAGCCGCCCTGTCATTCTTTGGACTGCTGAACATTCGGATGAGCTGGGGAATCATGATCAACACGGCCCAAGCCGCCGGGTATCTTCTGGCGGGTCCGGAATACTTCCACCTCCTGCTCCCCGCGGGATTGGCCATCACTTTGCTCTGCTCTGCCTTTTATATGGTCGGCCGGGCCCTGGATGAAATCGTCAACCCCCGCTTGCGGGAACGCTAGAAAGGAAATTCACATGGCTGATAAAATGCTGGAGGTTAAAGACCTCACAATGCACTACAAGACATCCAAAGGTGAAGTTTCCGCTGTGAACAATGTCACTTTTGAAGTCAAAAAAGGACAATCCCTCGGGTTGGTTGGAGAATCCGGCTGCGGAAAAACATCCATCGCTTTTTCTCTGATCCGCCTCTTGCCCGACAATGCAGATATCCAACAAGGCGCCATCGTCCTGGACGGCGAAGACATCACCGCCATGGACAAGAAGGCCCTGCTCAAAGTCCGCTGGAAAGGTATTTCCATGGTGTTCCAAGCGGCCATGAACGCCCTCAATCCGATCTTCACCGTGGGCGATCAAATCATCGAAGCCATTCAGGTACACGATCACAGCATCAATGTGAACCAGGCCCGGGAAAAGGTCGCAGAGCTCTTCGATCTCGTGGGCCTGGACCAAAACTTCATTGACCGCTACCCCCACGAATTTTCCGGCGGCATGCGCCAAAGGGCTGTGATCGCCATGGCCCTGGCCTGCAACCCGAAGTTGATCATCGCCGATGAACCGACAACCGCCCTGGATGTGATCGTGCAGGACCGAATCCTCAATCAGTTGAAGGAGATCCAGGAACGCCTGGACATGAGCATGATCTACATCTCCCACGATATCGCTGTCATCGCGGAAGTGAGTGACCGCATTGGCGTGATGTATGCCGGCCGCATGGCCGAACTGGCGGATGCGAAAGACATCTTTGACAATCCAATCCATCCCTATACGTATGCGCTCATGGGCGCTTTCCCGAGCATCAAGGGCGACAAGAAAGACTTGACAACCCTGCCCGGAGAACCGCCCGATTTGCTCCATCCGCCCAGCGGCTGCCGCTTCCACCCGCGCTGCCCCAAAGCAGACGAGAAATGCGCCAGGGAAGCCCCGCGCTTCATGGAGCACACTCCGGATCACTTTGCCGCTTGCTGGCACCCGATGGAGGTCAACCATGGTTGAAATGAACAGTTTGGTAAAAGTAGAAAACTTAGAAAAGAAATTTCCAGTAGGCGCCGGCCTATTCCAATCAACGAAACGCTTTACCCACGCCGTGGATGGGATCAGCTTCGACATTGAAGCAGGTTCCTCCCTGGGATTGGTGGGCGAATCCGGCTGTGGGAAGACCACAACCGGCAAGCTCCTCTCCCGGTTGTATGAGCCGACTGGTGGACATATCTATATCAACGATGCCGAGATGGGATTGGTGGACCTGGCCACCCTGAGCGGGAAACGCCTGAAAGAATTCCGCAGCCGGGTGCAGATCATCTTCCAGGACCCCTATGAGTCCCTCAACCCCCGGCGAACGATTTATGACACCGTTGCAGAACCCCTGGCGGTGCAGGGCATCGGCAATATCAGCCAGCGAGAGAAACAGGTTGCACAACTGCTGGAGACCGTTGGCCTGACCCCGGCCACCAGCTTCATGTTCCGCTTTCCACACGAGCTTTCCGGCGGGCAGCGACAGCGTGTGGCCATCGCCCGGGCCCTGGTCATCAACCCATCCTTTGTGGTGGCGGACGAACCAACCTCCATGCTGGATGTTTCCATCCGCATCGGCGTGATGCAATTGATGATGGAACTGGCTGAAAAAATGGATGTGAGTTACCTGTATATCACCCACGATCTGGCTGTCGCTCGGTATATGTGCCAGGAGATCGCCGTGATGTACACCGGCAAGATCATCGAAAAAGCCGAAACGGAAGAATTGCTGAAACACCCGCAGCACCCATACACCAGGGCCTTGATCTCCGCCGTCCCCGTGCCGGATCCGTCCTTCACCCGGGAGGCGATCCCGATCAAAGGCGGCGTTTCGGCCCCCATTGATCCGCCCGACCGCTGCCGCTTTTTCGAGCGATGCCCGTTGGCGGACAACTTCTGCAAGAACAATCCGCACCCGTCGCTGGAGGACAAGGGCAATGGCCATTATGTTGCCTGCTATCGAGTGTAGGCCTGCCCGAAGCCCCTCTGCGGGACATCAAAAGCCCATCCGTAATTTAACGGATGGGCTTTCATTATTAACTGAGACCTTCGTCAGGATCCGTCTGGCCAGGTCTTGTGAAAGACAGGGCCGTCAAAACAGGCCAACCAACCCACCGGCAGGGCCGGATCCAGGTCTCGCGGGACCTCACAGCTTCCGCAGAGGCCCATCCCACAGCGCATGTGCGCCTCCCAGGAGAGCTGGTAATTCACCCGACCCTGACGACAAAGAGCAGCCAGAGCCGAAAGCATCCCCGAGGGACCGCAGGCATACAGACAATCCACCTTTCCTGATGAGATGGCCGCTTCCACAGGGCCGGTGACCAACCCCTTCTCCCCCCGGGAGCCGTCTTCCGTCACCAGAAGGGCTTCACACCCCAGATTTTGGAATGCATCCACCAGGAGCAGATCCGCCGCTGACCGCGCGCCCAGGCAGACTCGCACCGCCAGACCAGCTTCCCGGGCCTGATGGGCTAGGGCCAGAAGGGGTGCAGCCCCATAGCCTCCGCCTACCAGCAGCAGACGCTCCCCATCCAAAAGGAAACCCCTTCCCAGGGGACCCTTGATCCACAACCGATCCCCGGATGAAAGCCTATGCAGGGCGTGACTGAAGGGTCCCACATCCACCACCAAAAGGCTGCAAGGGGACATCGCCGCAATGCTGAAAGGTTTCTCGCCGGCTTCAGGCAACCAGGCCATGACAAACTGCCCCGGCTTTGCTCTGATCGGACGGTCACAGGTCAGCCACTTCGTCCGGGCGTTTAACTGGCGGAACGATGTGATCCGATAGGGGATAAATCCAGCTTTCATGACGACACCGCCTTTCCGATCAGTGAAGACAGGGAAGAGACGCCGGTTTCCCGCAGAAATGTCACCATTTCAGCCTGGATCTGATTAAGGGCCTCAGGACCCCGGTACCAGAAGGCGGAGCCGATTCCCACAGCCGAGGCCCCGGCCATGAGCATGGTGATCGCATCCAACCCCGTGGTCACGCCCCCGGTTCCGATGATTGGCAAAGGCACCGCCCGGGCAATCTCCGCCACACAGCGCAGGGCAATCGGTTTGAGGGCCGGCCCGGAAATACCCCCCACCCGGTTTGAAAGCACCGGTTTTCCAGCATAGGGATCAATCAGCATCCCAGGCATGGTATTGACAGCTGTGATGACATCCGCCCCGGCATCTGCCACAGCCCGGGCGATCCGACCGATATCCGGCACATTGGGCGCTAACTTGACGGCCACGGGCACCTTGCCGGTGCGGGATTTCACCTCTCGGGTCACGGCAGCAGCAGTCTCCGCCCGGGCTGCGAAGGGCATTCCAAAATCGTCATGGACATTGGGGCAGGAGATATTGACCTCAATCAGATCAGGCTCCGCCGTCAGGATGGCGTCTGCCACCTGGCGGAAGCCCTCTAGAGTGCCAGCAAAGATGCTGGCAAAGAGGGACACATCAAGATCCCGCAGGCGTGTCTGCGCCTCCCGCAGGAGGCTGGCCTCTTCAGCCGCCCCGGGGTTGGTCAGCCCAATGGCATTCAGCAGACCCTGGTCCCAGGCGGTCATGACGGGGTTAGGGTGCCCCTCCCGGGGTTCGGGGCCGCAGCTCTTGGCCGTGACTGCCCCGGCCCCGGCCAGAGCCACGCGCTGCATCAGGGTTGGGCTGGTGCCCATCACGCCGGAAGCCAGCACAAGGGGGTTTTTCAGACAGATTTCCCCCAGACGAACCGTCAGGTCAGGCTGTTGGGGCAATGGAAGCTCCTCAGGGACTGCGGTGACTATTGGCTATACGAAAATCTAAGAAGGTCGGTCGGCATGCCGCTACAGACTTGCAAAAAGCCGCAATCGCGGTAAAATTATATCCTAATTATCTGCGGGCGTAGCCAAGTGGTAAGGCAGTAGCTTCCCAAGCTACCATTCGCGAGTTCGAATCTCGTCGCCCGCTTTTTTAATTTAATTTCCAACAACATC
>DAOTUG010000010.1:0-2166 GCA_034437335.1 Anaerolineaceae bacterium | reverse complement strand
GGTCAGCCGCTGGGCCAGGGCCGGTTCCTCGGATGGGGTTGCGGCGGCCCGGGGAAAATGGCAGGCGGGAAGGGCCAGGATCACAATCATGGCCAAGGGCCACCACAGGCGACCCTTTTTCCATGGGGCGGACAGAGGACGAATCATGTTCATATTTAAGGGGACGCACCGCGCACCTGAAAAGTTCCCGCCGGGGTTGGGCCTACTTGAAAATGACAGGGAAGCTCAGCTCGTAGACTGAAACCCCGGCGTTGCTGTAAATGACCAGAGCGAAGTCCTGGTCGGTTGAATCGCCGCTGCCGGGGACCCCATCGGAGGTGATGTTGGCGGCGGTCACCGTGATGGTATAGGTTCCGGCGGGGGAAGGCGGCAGGAAGATACCCTCCGTGTTGTTCATGCCATCCGGGGCGCCCCCGGTGATCGAGAGGCCATCCGGTCCGAAGTTGTTGCCCAGGTAGGTGCCGCTCCCATTGCTCAGAGACAGATCCAGGTCGTTGTTCCAGGCCGGGGTGGTGCCCCCCATGCCGTGGCCGGGGGCATCCGTCCAGACCAGCATCACGTGCAGATAAGAGACCGACTCGCTGAAGTTGAGGTTGGTTGTCCAGGTATCCCCGGTGTTGTGCAGGACCACGGGCTGGTCGTAATAGGACACGTTCATCAGGGGTCTGAGGACGGCGGCGGCGTCCATCCGGCCCCAGCCCTGTCTGGAATCAAAGGGATGCCCGAGGAGAACGTTGTCGGCGTCGCGGTTTCCGGCCAAGTCGTGCGCCACGGCCAGAAAGGCGGCCTTGACCAGTGCGGGGCTGGGATCCATCCCGAACCGATTGCGGTAGCTCTCGAAGAACAGGGCGGCTGCGCCTGTCACCTGGGGGGAGGCCATGCTGGTGCCGCCGCGAAGGCCATAGCCGCCGCCGGACAGGGTCGAATCCACATAATATCCCGGAGCCACCATGTGGGGGATGTTGCGCCCGTCCAGAGCCGGCCCGTGGGCCGAATTGGGCGAAAGGTCGTTGATGTTCAGGTTCTGGTCCCCGTCGCTCTCTCGCATCCAGGTGGAGCCAATGGTGAAGATGTTTTTGGCCTCGTCCGGGGAGCCCTGGGTGGAGGTGCCGCCCCAACCGTTCATGATGGAGAGGATGTAGCTCAGGGGTTGGTTGCCGCTGGCGCCGGGGTCGGTATCCCGGACGCCGATATCCACCAGGCGCGTATCGGCATCATAACCCTGGGGAAAGGCTGAAGGCCCCCAACTGTTGCCGGAGATCACGGCCCCATTGGTGTGGGACTCATACATCAGCCAATAGACTCCCAGGGGGTGGGTGTAGGTGGGGTAATAGATCTGCTCGATCAGGTTGGCCCCCGGGGCCACGCCCAGGCCGCGCAGGAAGCCCTGGGCATCCACGATGCCCGAGGATCCGTCCCCGGCCATGATCCCGGCGGTGTGGGTGCCGTGATTGCTGAAGGCGCTGCCCCCACAGGTGGAGCCGGTGCAGGTCAGGATGCGGCCGGCCAGGTCCGGGTGGGTCTGGTCAATCCCGCTGTCCACATTGGCGATGATGACCCCATCCCCCGAAAGGCCAACGCTGCTGAGCCAGGCCAGATAGCCGGGGAAGGTTCGGTTGTCGGCGTCGTAATTACCCACGTTGATCTGGCTGCTCATCTCGGAGCGATCGCCGCCGTCCTGGGGCACGAGCTGGAGGCTGTAGACGCCCGGGATGGCAGCTGCTTCCTGGAAGCGGTCCCCGGGCAGGAAAAGGGTGGCGACATCAAAGGCGGGATCCACCCCGGAATCCAGGCCCAGGATGTCGCCCCCCAGGCCTTCCAGATGGGCTGCCACACCCTCGGCCCCGGCCGCGCGGAAGATGAGGATCCGCACAAGCTGCGGAGCGCTTTCCAGGGCGCGCCAGCGGGGCTGGACGGCGTAGGCGGGATGGAAGGCGCCTTCCCAGCGGACGGCGGGTTGGGCGCCGGCCCGTTCCAGGGCCTGTGCGCTGCCCCAAACCACATAGGTGAAGGGGTGGAGATACTGGACGATCTCCAGGCCGGCGTTCTGAAGGTCTGCCAGCCAGGCGGCCTTGATGGGCCCGTGAAATTGGATCAGGTGGAGATTGGGGGAGGCTGTTCGTTGGACCTCCTGCCAGCCCGGGGGGAAAGTGGGTTTTGCCAGAA
>DAOTUG010000009.1:0-7850 GCA_034437335.1 Anaerolineaceae bacterium | reverse complement strand
TACACACCAATACCGTTTTATCATGCCCGGTCCCAAGCTTCAAGACAAAGAAATCGAGGAAATGTTGGATCTGTTGAAAGACCTGGATCCAAAACCAAAGTATCTGGTGGCAAGCGGCAGCTTACCACTGGGAGCCCCTGATGACCTCTACCAACGAATCGTTGAGGTAGCCAACGATTTGGACTGCCGGGTCATTGTAGATACTTCCGGAAAACCCCTTAAAATGGCAAGCAAAGCCGGCGTCTTCTTGCTCAAACCCAACATGCGGGAGCTTGGAAACCTGGCTGGAAGTGCGATCGAAAGCGAAGCCTATCAAATCAAAGCTGCCAAAGCCCTGGTGGATCAAGGAAAGGCGCAGGTTGTGGTTGTGTCCCTTGGTGCAGGAGGCGCATTGCTGGTTACAGATTCGGAAAGCGAACACCTTCGAACGCCAACGGTGCCAATCCGCAGTAAACTGGGGGCCGGGGATAGCATGGTCGCTGGAATGGTTGTGCGTCTCATCCAGGGCGAAGAAATCCGGGATGCTGTAATGTACGGGATTGCCGCCGGCGCGGCAACTGTGATGACCCCCGGAACAGATCTTTGCAGCAAGAAAAACACAGACAAGCTGTATGAAAGACTTGTCTCTAAGAAATAAATTTTAGCTCGTGCCTTCACAAACACGAATGCCCGGAAATCATCCGGGCATTGTTTCTGTTGTTCCTTTTGTGGCGTAAAGCGCTTCGCGAGTTATTTTTTGGTCTCGTCAATATCTTTCAAGCGAGAAGTGACTGCGTCTAACTGCTGTTTAAGCCAGCCTTTTTCCGCTTCGAGGGCGTCCTTTTCATTGTTGAAACCAGTCCGCTGTCCCCAAAAGCCGCCCCGTCCACGTCCACGATTCCGACGAAAACCAAAGAAACCACGGCCCCCAACGCGCGGTGCATTCTCTCCACAGGGCCCCCTACCCCATCCATTGGGTCCCGTGCCGTTGGGTCCCGTTCCATCATATCCAGGCATGATTATCTCCTTTCTTCAAGATGATCACTAATTCGGTTTGTGTCAGGGCAATTTGTCTGCAATCAGAGCAAGGAGGGATTCTATCCGGTCTGCGGTTTCCCGCAGGGATTCCTTGGCTCTCGCCAATGCCCCTTGCCCTTCCCGGGTGATTGCATAGACCCGTCTGGGTGGGCCCTGGGTTTGCTCTGTCTCCCAGTCCGATGTGACCAAGCCAAGTTCTTCATAGTCCCGCAGGATGCGGTATATCACACTTGGATTGATCGAACCCAAACCCAAAACTTCCAGCTTTTCCAGTAGTCCGTAGCCATGCAAATCACCTTCGAGGAGAAAGGCAAGCAACGCGGGTTCCACCAGACGAACATCCATCAGAGAGTGCTCTCCTAACCAGCGTCGTCCGCGGCCCCTTCCCCTGCCACGTCCCCTTGCCGGTCCATATCCTCCATTACCCATATTCTGCATACGTTTTCTCCTTGTGTCTATATACTAATATACTATTTGCAAATTGTCAATAGTGTGGCATAATAAGGTTGTCAATAAAAATTACACCAAGGAGACCAAAATGCATTTGATGATATCCAGTCAGGGTCAGACCATGGAAAGTAAAGGAAATCCACGCTTCGGCCGCACACCATTTTTCATTAAATACAACACGGAGGATGAAACCTGGAAAGCCTTTGAAAACCCGGCTCAGTCACACCAAGGCGGAGCGGGGGTAGCGGCTGCTCAATTCCTGATCAATCAGAAGGCAGTTGTGGCCATCAGCGGCCGTTTTGGGCCCAATGCCCATGCAACGCTTTCGGCAGCAGGGATCAAAATGGTTATCTTCTCAGATCCGGATCAGACGATCCAGGATCTTATCAAGGCTTACCAGCAGGGGCTCCTGGAGGAAACTGGATAAAACAATGAAAATAGCTGTAGCAAGCGGAAAAGGGGGCACCGGCAAAACCATGGTTGCTTGCAGTCTGGCTCTGACTCTTGCAACCCACCAACCGGTCCAGTTTCTGGACTGCGACGTGGAAGCGCCCAATGCCCATCTCTTTTTAAATCCGCAAATCCAGGAAAAAAAGAAGGCGACTCTCCCGATTCCTGAAATCAACCCATCATCTTGCACTTCCTGCGGACGGTGTGTGGCGGTATGCGCCTTCAATGCCCTGGCACAGGTGGGACAACGCATCCTTGTGTTTCCTCAACTCTGTCACGGCTGTGGAAGCTGCTCCCTGCGCTGCCCTGAAGGAGCTATCACAGAAATCCCCAAGCCCCTTGGCATTCTCCGGAGGGGAAAGGTGTCACGGAATATCCGCTTTTTTGACGGGGAATTGACCATCAGCGAGCCGATGCCCACACCCATCATTCGGCAATTAAAGAAATTTGCCGGAAACACCCAAACTCTGACGATCATGGATTCACCCCCGGGCGCCTCCTGTTCCGTGGTAGAGACAGTGATTGACGCCGATTTTCTCCTCCTGGTCACAGAGCCAACCGCCTTTGGTTGGCACGATTTACGCCAAATGCTTGGGATCATTGACCAGATCCACATTCCGGCCGGCATCATCATCAACCGGGATGGGATTGGGGACCCGGACATTGAACGCAGGATTCAAGAAACCGGAAGGCCAATCCTGATGAAAATCCCCCATCTGCGAAAAATCGCCGAAGGGCTCGCAGCAGGGACGCCCCTGATCAAAATACAACCGGAATACCAGAGCAAATTCGGTGAATTATTTGAGAATATCCAGGACATTTTGGGAAAGGAGCAGCTCGGATGAGCCTAACAAGCAATAACTGCAAGCAGTTGGTTGTCCTGAGCGGCAAAGGGGGAACGGGGAAAACGACCATCACCGCTGCCCTGGTCCATCTCGCCAGGGAGACCCCCCTCAGGGCCGTACAGGCAGATGCGGACGTGGATGCCGCCAATCTGGCCCTGGTCACAGGAAACGACGTGATTCACCAGGAGGCTTTTTGGGGCAGCAAAACGGGAAAAATTAACCCTGCAATATGTTCTGGCTGTGGGCGCTGTTTGGCGATTTGCCGGTTTGATGCCATTATCAAACTGAATGGAAACCCACCCGTGTTTCAGATTGATCCCCTGCGCTGTGAGGGCTGCGCGGCCTGCGTGTACGAATGTCCTGCATCAGCCATCCGGATGGAAAAGGTGCAGGATGGCAATTGGTTTCATTCCAACACCAGGTATGGGCATCAATTTCATGCAGAATTGTTTCCCGGGGCTGAAAACTCCGGTAAGCTGGTGACAACGGTTAAACAGCACGCGAGATTGTATGCAGAGGACGAGAGAATCACGCTGGTTCTCCTGGATGGCCCCCCTGGAATTGGTTGCCCGGTGATTTCGGCCAGCGCGGGAGCAGATCTGGCCCTGTTGGTAACCGAGCCTGGTCTCTCCGGCCAACATGACCTCCTCAGGGTTATCGAAACTCTGGCGCATTTCAACGTTCCCGGAATGGTTTGCATCAACAAAGCCGACCTGTATCCTGCAGGAACAGCAGCTATTCGAAAAGCAGTTACGGAGAAAGGTCTCCAAATCGCCGGGGAAATTCCCTTTGATGCTCAGGTCCCCCGGGCTCTGACAGCGACCAGGCCCATCACCGATTATGCTCCCCAAAGCCCATCTGCCAAAGCCATCAAAAATATTTGGGCAAAAATTCTCACAGCCCTGAATCTGGAGGTGCCCAATGCCTGAGACTGAAATGATCCGCGAAAATGTCATCAGGGCATTGCGGAAGGTTATAGATCCTGAAACAGGAGCCGATGTGGTCCGGATGCGCCTTGTGCTGGATTTACAAATTCATGCAGATGGCACAGCCGAATACATCTTCCGGCCCTCATCGCCCCTTTGCCCCATTGCCCTGACTCTCGTCATGGAGATCATTGAGGCAATAAAGGAGGTGGAAGGGGTTCATGATCAAAAAGTTACTGTTGTGAATTATGCTGGGGCGGATGAACTGAACGAGATTCTGGCCTCACTTCCCCTATCATCCTGAAATTAACCAACCAGGACCACTGTAATACATTGACAGAGTCGGAGAAAAACCACTATGATTAAACTAAGGAAATAAATCGCGCCCTCCAAGAAAGGAGCATGTATGCCTGAAAAACCAGCAGGATGTGCAACGCCATCCCAAGGACCTATTAACACCACAGAAGAAGCCATTTCAACACAAACAGAAAAACCCAAGGAGGTTTCTATGGCAAAAGCACGTGTTGGAAAACCCGCACCTGACTTTGAACTCACAGCATTCATTAAGGACGGGTTTAAAAATATCAAGCTTTCCGACTACAAAGGAAAATGGATCGTCGTCTGCTTCTATCCCGGTGATTTCACCTTTGTCTGACCAACCGAACTGACGGCAGTTGCCGTCAAGTATGATGAACTCCAGAAAATGGGTGTCGAAGTTCTGGCAATCAGCACGAACAGCCATTTTGCCCATAAAATCTGGCAAGAAGTAGAGCTTTCAAAGATGGTTGAGGGCGGAGTACCTTACCCCCTCCTGGCAGATGCGGGAGGTCGCGTTGGGAAGTTGTACGGGGTATACGATGAAGGAAGCGGTGTGGATATCCGCGGCCGCTTTATCATTGATCCTGACTTTGTTATCCGTGCCATGGAAGTCCTGACACCGGAGGTGGGACGCAATGTGTCCGAACTCATCCGGCAAGTGAAGGCCTTCCAGCATGTGGTTAAGACTGGAGAGGTGACACCCTCCGGTTGGCAGCCCGGGAAGACCACCCTTCAACCCGGACCAGATCTGGCCGGGAAGGTTTGGAAGGTGTGGAAACCTGACGAGGCATTCGAGTAAAAAATTTTTTGGGCGCGATTTTTCTGGAGACCCCTCTTTCTTGAAGAGGGGTCTCATTTTTATTGAAAGAAACCCCGAATGGAAGGTGGGCATTTCAGACAGAGTCAGGAGACGCCCCAATCCCAAAAATGCAAAAAGAAGCGTTTAAAAATTGACCTCTCCGCAAAGGTAGACGGTAATACCCATCGCCTCCAGAAAAGCCGCTTTGGCAGCCAGAGCCTTATCTGCCATCCTGGCATCCGGCGTATAGGCCACATTGATGTGGTTGGCCTTGTGCTTTGCCATCATCTGATCCCGGGTGATGCCATGCAGCACCGCATGCATAATCGGCCATTCCGGCGTTGTCATCTCCCATCGTCGGTGCGTTTCTTCTTCCGGTAAAGCCACGACAGTGGCGCGTCCCAGATCAGCGTGCAGAGTATCCTCTTGCAGATAGATTCGACTCCAGACAATTTCTCCCGGCTTGGAAACGCCCCGCAGGGTCCCGCCTCCCTTGGGAAAATACATAGGCGGCTGTCGGAGACTGTCCGCCCCGGCATAACCACCAATAAAATGGGCCGGCGGCGCAGCACCGGAGATCTCAAACACCCACACAAAGTCATCAACGCCCTCACCGGAATACGATTCCCCATAGCGAATGTCATGAAGCGTTGTTTCCGGAGACAGGCCCATGGCAATCCATAAGCGGTTGGTCACAAGGGCATCCAACCCTGCGCATTCATCAACCTCATTGAAGTGAACCACAGCCCGTCCAGGGAATAACTCCGCACCGGTATCCTTGTGGTAGACCGGCGGACGATCCACATTGTTCAGCAACCCCTCCGCCAGATCGGAAGCCGGCGCTATATCCTTCAAACCCTGCTGGTATTGAATTCCAATGCAATCACAGGCATAGGCATTTGCCATGCGAACAGCGGCAATGTACATTTTGAGCTGTTCCCGAATCTGCCCGTCGGTCAGTTCAGTGGCCTCATCCAACCCAGTATGGAAACGCATACCCTTATTCTCCAACCAATGCCGGGCCCGATCCGCTTCCCCATCGGTCACCCTTCTCATTTCCGCCAGCAAAGCGGATTGGCTCAAGCGTTCTTTGTATACCCCCAGGGGATTCAGGTGCACATCCTCGATAATGGCGTTGACCATCCCCATGCAGCCTTCATCAAAGACCCCCATGATGACTTTTTCATGGGCCATCTGCGCTGCCAGAGCCCGTCCTAACCCAGCCTCAGCCTCGGGGAGATTGTCCGGATCCAGAAGATGCGCATGGTCTGTACAGTGCGTGATCCGGCCCTCCCGGATCCACTCCCGGATACCCTCCAGGAAGAACGCATCCCGGAAGTCCGCACTCCAGATTGTGCTGTACTGGATGCCCATCTTAGTCAAAGAACCGTTCAGGTTCAATAACCCCACCAATCCAGGCCACTGGCCGCTCCAATTGGCCACCGTCAATATTGGGCCGCGATGGTCTCGCAAACCAGCCAAGACATGATAGCTGTATTGCCAAACAGCTTCAGCCACGATCACTGGCGCATCCTGGGGGATCTCGCCAAAGACATCCATGCCCATTCTCTGGCTGGAAATGAATCCGTGGCCTTCCTTGGGATTAACCCCATGTCCCCGAATGATCTGCCACCCTTCGTCAGCAAACGCTTTCCGCAGGCTAGCTTCCATCGCTGCCTGGGCTGGCCAGCATTCCCGGTTGGCGGAGAGCCGCAGATCGCCGCTTGAAACGAGTATGGCTGTTTTTGGAGGAACAGGATCCGGAAAGGTAATTGTTGGGAATGGGTAGGACGTCACAGAAATCTCCTTTATTATGGTGTGCCTTTTCCATCACAGCGCCTGTGCACGGGGGTGCAGCGCAATCAAGATGCTCTAGGATCCATCGGTAACAGACTCCACAAAAGTTCGCAAAAGAACCGATTCGCGCCTGGCGAAAACATCAAAAGCGCCCATATTGGCCGGTAAGAGGACAAAGCGCAGGGAATCCAGGGTCAAACCGGCGATATCCACCCGCCCCTCCAACAATCCCCAGATTTCCAGGCTGCTCCCATCGCAGGAACCCATGATGGTGCAGCCCGACGCCAGGTGATAGCGCTCCGTCGTGAAGTAAGGATTTTTGCAGAGTACCTCACGTTGCAAGCTTCCCCGGGTTTCCACCTGGTGCACTCCCCCAATTGATGGATTTACTTGGTCAAAATCAATCACATCCAGGGCCTGATCCACGTGCAGCGGCCTTCCCTTGCCATCCGGACCCGTCCGGTTCCAGTCAAATACGCGATAGGTTGTGTTGGAATTTTGCTGAATCTCAGCAATGATGCTCCCGCCTAGAATGGCGTGCACGGTCCCCGCCGGTACACAGACATGGTCGCCCAGTCGAATGGGCACCTTGTTGAGCACATCCGACAGACGTCCCATCTCCAAATAATGCTGGAATGTTTGCCGGGAAACCCGTTCTGAAAGACCATAAATGATAGCTGCATCCGGATTGGCCCTGAGCACAACCCACATCTCCGTCTTTCCCAACTCATTACCCTCATGTTTGCGGGCATAGGCATCATCCGGATGCACCTGCACGGATAGATCCTGATTGGCATCCAGCAATTTAACCAACAGAGGAAACTTCCCCCGCTCCAGAGCCCACCGGTTGTTCTCACCAATCAGTTCCAGACCAAATCGGTCCAGTAGCTCTTGCAGGGTCTGCCCAGCAAAAGGCCCATTTTCCACCTGACTCATCCCATCTGGATGGGCTGCGATCTCCCATACTTCCGCCACTTTTCCGGGAGGCAGATGTCGGTTCAGACTTTCCAGATTCCTCCCGCCCCAGATATAGTCCTTGTAAACGGGGGTGAACAACAGGGGATAGCTTTCCATTGATTAACCTCACTGGCATTGTGTTGAAGGCCCTCTCCATTGTACCAGTCTCCTGCGCTTGGATCCTGTGGTTACCGGACAACAGAAGTAACTTTCCATCACTGGAATGGAGCCCTCCTGGATGATGGAGTCCTGGAAAATTCACCAGATCAGTGGACTATCCAGAGTCAGGTC
>DAOTUG010000008.1:0-5726 GCA_034437335.1 Anaerolineaceae bacterium | reverse complement strand
GGGCGTGTTGTGATGTTTCAGGCGCTTCGCTGGGAATTTGGGACGCGGTTGTTTTTTGCTTCAATTCCGGGCGAACCATCTGTCCCGATTCCAATTGATTCCATCCGAGAAACGCGCTCACGGAAGCTGGAATGGCCAGGTCGAAGTAGATTTCCATGTTTTGGGGCCAGAGATCCCTGAAACGGTGATCGGCTCCCAACAGTCTTTGAATCACCTGACCAGCACTGTCATTGGCAGCAGCCCAATGCAATCGTTCCACTGCAGCGGTCGTGCGGCCGTCTTCCAATTCTGACAGGGCTTTGACGATGTTCACTTGCAGGCACTTGGGCCACTTCTGATAATAAATCTCACTCAGGTTACTGAGCATCTCCTGGTTTTTCAGTTTATAGACACCCTTTAGATGCAGAATAGCAGGAAGGGGTGAGGGGGGATTATGAACCAGAGAATTATGCACCAGACGGGTTGCTTCCTCATACGCCCCTGCATTGAAGGCCTGTCTTGCCTCCCAAAGTGGCGCAAGCCATCCCGCAGGTTGAGATTGATGGGATCGTTGCGTGAGGTATTGCTGAATTTGCTGGTAATAGGCCTTTTTTGTGGGAGATGTTGTGTGTCGCGCCAGGGCCTGAACCGGCTCAATGAAGAGGGGGTCTTTGATCAATAGGGATTCGTAAATTGATAGGGCCTGGTTGTTCTTCCCAAGGTTAAAGTAGTTTCTGCCCTGTAAATACTGCACAAAGAGATCACCGGGATAATTAACAAGCCACAACAGACAGGCCTGCTTGACGAATTGGTGTTCCTCTGACTGGTTTGCAGCATGGAGGATTTTCAGGAAATTATAACGATCTAGGGCGTCAAGGTAGTCTAAAGGGGGCGGCAGATGGGACATACTCATTTCGTTTCTCTCAGGTTGTTGACAAGGTTCAGCGCAGTGATCACACCAAGCTGACGGTTTATGGAAGGATCTTCCGGATCAACCTTTTTGGCTTGTTTCAGCATGGCCTCAGCGCTTTTGTAATCCTTAATTTCTTTGAGGGCCAAGGCAGCAAAGTAATATGGTTTGGGATCGCCAGGGTTTGCCTGGGATGCTTGCTGATATATTTTGATTGCCCGCTGGTGATCCCTGCGATCCTGATACGTCTTTCCCAATTCAATATAAGCATCCACAAGCTGCGGATTGATTTTGATTGCACGACTGAGATGGTCAATTGCTTGATCCAATTGCCCTTTCAATCTCTGGAGTCTGCCCAGCATGAGATGCACTTCCGGCTGGTCCGGAATAATCTTGAGGATTGTTTGGGCGGTCCGTTCAGCTTTGTCCAGGCGGTTGGTTTGAATCAGAAAATCTGTGAGAAGGGTCAGTACCTCTGGATCTGTTGGGTTTTCTTTGGCCAGGTGGATCAAATCCGGCAGGGTTGCTTCCGGCCCTTCTTGCTGACTGCGGATGAGAATTTTTTCCAGATGGAATGATTTTGATTCTGGGACTTTGGAGAGGGCTTCATCCAGTGTGTTGAGAGCTTTTTCAAATTTGCCGGCTTTGGCCTGGGTTTGGGCAAGGAGTCGTACAGCATAATCATTTTCCGGTTCAAGTTTCAGGATTTTTTTAAGCACTTCCGCCGCTGTAGAATATTGCCTGCTGTCCAGGAAGAGCTCCGCTTGCAGTTGCAGGGCCTGAATATTGTCGGGTGAAAGGCCCAGGGCCTTTCGGTTGGCAGCAATAGCCTCGGTTAGCTTTCTGGTTTGCCGGTACACCCTAGCCAGCCGCATCCAAATGTCCTGGCGGTCCGGTTGGATAACAGCGCTTTTTTCTAGATCTGCGATGGCGCCAGTGATATCTTGTTTTTCTAGTTTGATTCCCGCGCTTTTCTCCCAATAGGCTGCCTTTTCTGGATGGGTATCCAGGGCCATATCAATGTGTCGGGATGCAGAAGAGGATTGCCCCAGCTTCATGGTCAATTCTGCAGCAATGGCATGCCATTCTGGTTCGTTGGGCCAGAAGTTTAACGCTGTTTCCAGTGAACGCAGCGCTATTTCCGGAGCGTCCATGTTCAGGAAGGCAAGCAAGGCATAATTGATTGGATTGACCATGTCCATTGCCAGGGCGTCTTCCACGGCTTGAATGCCATCTGACTGATTATTCTTCAGTGCAAAAATGCCATAGGCTTGCAGGACCAGGGGTTCCCGGGAATAGGAGCTTGCAATAGATTTAACCAGGGGTTGTCTATCGCTGCTGAGGATGAAGGAGGCTGCATCTGCAGGGGTTTTGATGAGATCGTCCAGATTCAAGTAGGATTCCCACTGCCCATGAAAGGCCGCGGTTCCTCTGGCTTTCATCCTGCGAAGGCGGTCATCGGAGATATAGGGGCTGACTAGGTCGCATTGCTTCTGGAACTGCACATAATGCTGTTGACTGAGCATCTCCTCCCCGGGAGCATGGGTGGTGATTGAAAGAATTTCTGCAATGCGCTGCGCCTCTGCAGATTTCAGCAGCGCCAGCCCATAACGGAAGTTCTGCAGCGGTTGATTGCTGAGTCTCTCAAAGGCCTTTTGATGATAGTCAATTGCTGTTTGATAAGAATGCAGCTCCATTGCGGCATCCGCGATGCCCAGGAGAGTGAGGTTTTGCCGGAAGATATCCTGGAGGTCGGTTGTCTCCTGGGTTTCAACTGTGATGTGGTACGAATCAATGGATTCTTCGAGATAATCCCTGGCAACACTGGTTTCTCCAAAATGCATGGCCAAGCGGGATTGCAACGCCAAGCTCCGTGGATATGTGGGCATTATGTGGGAAATCCTCTCATAGCTGCTGGAGGCCTTCTCATAATTTCCCATTGCGAAGTGAATCTCCGCCTGAGTGCAGACAAGATCAATAAAATCGTGGTTAAAGTGTGATTGGTTTGGCAGGATGTTGGGGCTTTCCTCAGCGACACGCAATGCCCTTTTAAAATCAAAGGCCAGAGCCAAAACCTCGATACAGGCATTTTGTGTGCGGATATCTTTTGGCTCATAGGAGGTAGCTTGTAGAAGGGCTTCCTTGGCTCCATTGATATCGCCAAGGATCCGCAGCAATTGCCCAACACGAAGATGGTACCCTTTGAGAGAGAAATCATAGGTGTACAGAAGCGGGGAGGTTCGCTCCAAACCGGTGGATTTCTCCTTTTTGAAGATTGATTCGAGCTGATTTTCATCCAGGGATTTTAGGGCGGTCAGGGCTGGCTCATACTGGCCCAGTTTGCTCAGAAGATCTGATTTTAGAAGCATCAACTCGGGGTGATGTTCAATCAGGCTGGCGTTTTGGTTCAATATCTCCAGGGCTTTTATACTCTGGTCCATGAGGGTATATCCAACAGCCAGATCCATCAGCAGGGTTGGGTCCGGTTCGCCTGAGCGTCGCTGTGCTTTTTCCAGGGCTTCTACGGCCAGTTCGACATCATTGAGCTGCAAGCACAGATAGCCAGTCTGATGCAAATCATTTTTGCTGGTGTTACCTTCCGAAATAATCTTGAGGAGATTCTGTTTTGCTCCGGCCAGATCTCCAATGGAAATTTGGGTTTGCGCCAGCCATAACCTGAGCTCGGATCTCTCCGAATCAATCTGGAGGGCTTCCTGCAAAGCATTGACTGCTTCCTTCGGTTCGTTGAGGCGCAGGTGGAATTGCGCGTACCAGAGAATGTTGTCCAGATCCTGCGGGGCCAATCGGAGAGCCGTTTTTGCGGTTTCTTTGGCTTTCTTGGGTAAATCCACTTTTTGATATGCTTCAGCCAGGGCGTGCTGGATGTTAAGATTCTCAGGCTGTAAGCTTGTGGCTTGTTGCAAAGCGGCTAAACCAATTTCTTCGTTGTTCGTGGCGAGGGCTGCGCAGCCCAAACCATATTGCAGCCGCCAGTTGAGGTTAGGATCCTTGGGAAGGTCTTTTTCGGATAGCGAAAGGTAAATTTCCAACGCTTTTTGATGGTTTTCCATCAGCCCATCAATGTCCGCCAGGTGGAGCTGAACTCGGATATTGTCTGGATTAATCCGCTGGCTTTTTTCGAGGATGGATTGCAACCGATCCAGTTCAGTTCGGCTTCCTTTTTGGAGGGCTTCTTCCGATTGATCCAGGATGAGATCGGCTGCGGCCAAAACAGTTTTCAAGTCTTCAGGAAAATGTTCTGCAGCCAGGAGAAGAATATCCTTTGCCTGGGCGGCCTTGTCCATGGCCAGCAGAACATGGCCCAATAGCCTGGCAACATAAGGATCGTTTTCGTAGTTCTCAGTAAAGGGTTCTAAAATTTTCCAGGCTTTGCTGTATTGGCCAAGATAATATTCTGCCTGTGCCAGGGCTAACTTGGTTTCGATTTTTTCAGGAGCCAGATCGTAGGCTTTTTTCAGGTGGGTGATAGCATCCGAAGGCGCTTTCTTCTCAAGGAGTCCCCGTCCGAGGGCCAGGTGGAGTTGGGCGCTGTCCGGCACTGCGAGAACCCCTTTTTGCAAAATTTCCAAGGCGCGATCGGTTTGGCCGTTTTCACGCCAGAGTCTCGCCAGGGCAATCCAGGTTTCGGCCTCCTCGGGGATCATCTCCACAACCTTCTCGATATGCTGGATGGCTTTGGCAACATCGCCTTTTCTCATGAATCCTTCGCCGAGAAGGATCAGGGCTCGGGTAGCATGGGGTTCTTGCTTGAGGATGTTTTGGCAGATGGAAATGGCCATCTCGTCCCGCCCGGTTTTCAACGCGGATTCTGCGAACCATTCCAGGCATTCAGTGGAAGGGGATGGAATGGATTTCATCAGGTGCTGAAGGTTTTGATAGGCATCATTCCACCGACCCGCCAGCATATAGAGCCGTGCCAGAGTCCGTTCATTTTCAAGGTTTTCCGGATTGAGCAGGTGAAGGTAGGTGCTCAATTCAATCGCTTTTTGGTAATTCTGGGATTTAATGTACAGATCCCGAGCCACTGTGACAATTTCCGGATCTCTTCTTTGGGATTCAAGGGTCTTCTCCAGAAGGACCAGTTTGGTGTTGATATTATTTGTCTCGAGGATATCATCAAGCAGATGACTGGTAATATCTACATGGGGATAATTGACAAAGTAGCTTGGGCCAGGCGGAAGACCGGGAGCGGGGTCGCTCTGGTAGGGATTAAGATGGTTGATAGGAGACTCAATTTCGGGATCCCTTGTTTTTCTGATCTGGTAACTTAGAAATGACTTCACCTGGGATTCCGGCAGGCCTTCCAGGAGGACTTCAGCCTGAGGATATTTTTCCTTTTCGATCAGGAATTTAGCATAGAACAATCGGGCCTGCTCAGAATCAGGCAGGGCTTCGATGATGCTGCGCCAGGTTGCTTCAATTTTCTTTTCCTCCAGATTTCCCTGGTCGTCCACGATGGATTGGAATAGTGCATGGATGCGGAGGATCCCTGCAATCTGCGCAGCTTTGTCATACTTTTGCCTGGCGTTTTCATTATCCCCACTATAAGCAAAGAATGCTGCCAAGCGATTGATATCCTCGGGGAGCTGATAATCTAGATCAATTTCCAAAGGGTCCTGGGAACTGATCCGGGAATCAAACGAGGCAATGCGTGAAAATGTGGAGGAGAAAAAATCGGTATTTGTTCTGGCTTTGATGAGAATTTGCGCCAGTTCTTTTTGCAGATTGGTTCTTCGATAGTGTCTGATCCACTTTAGAGCTTCCAATTGATAATCAATGGGGAGCCCCCCAATCAAACCATGAAGGGTTTCAATCA
>DAOTUG010000007.1:0-9156 GCA_034437335.1 Anaerolineaceae bacterium | reverse complement strand
ACACCAGAACCGGTGGTACGGTAATTTTTATCAACCACCATGTTCCCCTTGCCACACAGTATTGTGACCGGGTGGTATTCCTCTCAGGCGGAAAGATAATCCATGATGCCCCTGCTGCTGGCAGCGCGCAAACCCTCTCAAGCCTGTATCATCAGGAGCAGAATCAATCCCTGTTGCGGGGAGGGAACCATGATTAAATTGGGGTATCAACCCGGAAATTCTGTGATCCATCGGCTTTATCCCCTGACCAAACTGGCCTGGCTCCTGAGCATCACCAGTCTGGCATTCTTTCTTTCCAGTGGTATCCGGGTAGTGCTCCTCGCGGCGATCCTGTTCACCCTTCTCATGGTCCTCTATGCCGGCGTCTGGCGTGTTCGAGGATTTCGCTTTGCCTGCATAACAGCCCTGATGCTCTTCATTCTCTATCTTCTGTTTGATAAATCCGGTCCCGCTGTGGCAGGCGACCCCGTGCACCTTTTCTCCATCACCCTGGGTGGCCTTGACTCCGGATTGGTTTTCAGTGGTCGGTTCCTGGCCATCATCTTTGTCAGCTACCTGTTTGTCCTGACCACGGACCCCAGTTCTCTGGCCTACGCCCTCATGAAGTTCGGCGTGCCGTACCGTTTTGGTTTCATGCTGGTGACCGCGCTGCGCCTCGCTCCCCTGCTCGAAGAAGAAGGCCGGACGATTTACCGTGCCCAGCTTGTCCGGGGCGTCCGCTATGATAAAGGTGGTCTCAGGAAAATGATCATCCTGATCAGGCAATTCCTGACCCCCTTGCTCATCACTGCGCTATCCCGAGCCGATAAACTGGTAATCAGCATGGAAGGACGCGGCTTTGGAAAAACCAAACAACGTACATTCCACCGTCAAACCCATCCGACAGGCAGGGATTTTATTGCAATCATCCTGCTTCTGCTAACAATTCCATTATTTCTTCTGGGAGGAAGATCTTGAAAAAAACACCGAAACGCCGTCTTTGGTTCCTGTTAGGCGCCATCTTCATCCTGACTGGCATCGTTATCGTGCTGATCGTTACACTGAAACCGATGCCCGTCAGATTGCTCAGCAACTATGATCTGGGAATGCTATGGCATGAAGGGGCCGTGATGAACGACTGTGCGGAATGTCATGATAGCGCCGATTTCCATACCTGCGAAACATGTCACGACGACCACGGTTCCGTGGAGCTGGAAAATGTCCGCTTTTATGAAGTGGTTGAGCTGACCGGTGACGTACCTGACCCATCTTTTGTTCGAGTCAATGATGTCCTGCCAGATCAGGATAACCTGGGGACTCATATCACCCTGTTCAATTTTCTCGCGCAAAACGGTGTGGAAGAATTTGTCTCAGTCACATTTCTCACCAACGATGGGGGGCTGACCACCATCACCCGGGAGAATCTGGATGAAACCGCCATGCTGGTGCCCTATATGGATGGCGTGCGCTTCATTACAGAATCAGTCCATTCCTCAACCTGGCTGAAGGGAATAACGAAAATCATCGTCGTGGGAGATGAGACTCCTCTGACCATTGATGGAAAACAAACCTCCATCGGCCGGCTGCTCCTCGGAGAAGTGCATCGCTTCACTGTGGAGGGTTCCGAGGTGATGCTCACCGACGAAGAAGAGGAAACCAGTGAAGCCTTCGTGGCAAATTGGGCGGAGGGAGCGCCCCTTCTGGAGCTTTTGAACACTCCGGATCCGGAAATCGTCCGAATCACCGATAGGTCCGGGAACATCACAGAGTGGGATATCACCGAGCTTGAGGATGCCATCGTGGGCATCATCAAGGACAAGGTCACCCTCATCCTCCCTGAACGTGGACGGAGCGCCTGGCCCACAGATATTGTCACTATTGAATCGGAATGAAAAGAATGACAGTAAAGCATCTTCGCAAAGCGATCATAATCCTCACCGTCAGCATTTTGTTGTTCGGATCTCTGACAAGCTGTCAAACACAATGGGTAATCCTCATTGAAACCAATGGGCAGCCTGCCGGACAGATCTCCTCAGACAATTTTAGATTTTATCAAAGCTTCCATGAGAATGAAACCGACACCTTGCCCCTCGAGCAATTCCTGTACATCAATGGTTTTTCTCTGGTGGAGGCTATCAGCTTGAAAATCAAGGATGGTGATGAAATCCGCTTCCTCTGGGATGAAATCGCAACGCATGCACTGGTGACCCAGGACGGGAAACTGTCCATTGAAAACAACAGCTACACAGTTGAAAGCATCTCTGTGGATGTCTCACAAGATATCGCTGCAATTGAACATACTATCCTAGATATTGCCCCGACAATGGCCAGCGCGCTGGGTTTACCTCCCCTACCTGACGCGGAGGGAGAGGTCAAAAGAGAAGCCACAGCACAGCACGGTGTGTTGATCTTCCTGGACGGCCTTCAATATGCGAAATTGATGGATCTTGTGTCAACAGGCCTCTATCCTTTCTTCGAATCCCTCAAAGAAATCCATAAAGGGTTAACCGTATATCCTCCCATCACCACAAGCGCCACAGCTGCCCTGCTTACCGGTGCCAAACCCGAGGAGAATGGTGTGTATGGATATGGTTTTCGCGCAACAGACTTGACAACACTTTTTGATCTGGCTGCTGAAAATAGAAAAACTGTGATTGCTGTGGAAGGGACCAGTCTGTCATTCAATTTGCGAAACGCGGAAACAATCCTGAGCGGAGACCGGGATGGGGACGGGATCTCGGATGATGACGTCTTCACCAACAGCATGGAGATTATCCAATCCGATATGCCCGACCTGCTGTTCGTACACTTTCATAATATTGACGATTTTGGACATGACTTCGGGCCCGATTCTGCAGAATATGCGGAAGCTATACAGCGGGTGGATGGGTATTTGACAGACATCCTTCAGGCCTTGCCCCCGCAAACATTCATCATCCTTTTTGCCGATCATGGTATGCACACAGAAGGGGAAGGAGGAAACCACGGACATTTGCTTGCATCAGATTTAATCATTCCAATCAGTTATCTTGAATCAAAATAGGAGGTTGTATGCAACGAAGTATCAGAAAAGATTTTCCGAAAATTGGATGGATCCTCATCCTCGTCCTGCCGATTCTCCTGAGCGCTTGTGGTGGACCACCCAATGTAGATTGGGAGCTGACCATCACGGGCGATGTGGAAATCCCGACCACATTCACCCTGCAGGAATTGGCTGAGATGCCCCAAACCAATCTTGACGATGTTCTCATGGAGAAATCCAGAGGCGAGGATGAAGTGCGCTCATTCACCGGTGTGAAGATGAGTACGCTGTTTGAGATTGTCGGGGCGCCGGAGGACTATACCTCCATCACTGCCAAAGCCGCAGATGGATACGCCATTGAAATCTCCAAAGATGAAATGGTAAACGCCATCGTCGCTTTGAAGGACAGCGGTGAATGGGTCATTGAAAAAGATCCAAATGATGGAGCGATGCGCCTTGTGACCCCAACCACCCCAGCGAACCGGTGGGTGTTTCAGCTCACAGAAATTGTTGTCAATCAATAACCAATCAACATGAGACTTAGAAAGAGGTTGAACCAATGAAGAAAACCCGTTTATTTTTTGCCCTGTTTGTAATCCTGGCCCTGATTTCCGCCTGTGCGCCCCAGGAAGAAGCAA
Organism: Anaerolineaceae bacterium; assembly: GCA_034437335.1. Taxonomy (GTDB): domain Bacteria; phylum Chloroflexota; class Anaerolineae; order Anaerolineales; family Anaerolineaceae; genus Brevifilum. Next base: position 5,517 of record DAOTUG010000007.1, on the reverse strand, counting down.
TTCTAACCGTCGGCGACAAGGCCTACACGAAATCTGAATTGGAAGCCCTGGGGACCACCAGCGTTGATTACACCAACAAAGATGGTGAAACCACCACCTACGAAGGCGTACCGCTGATGGTTGTCCTTGAAGATGCTGGATTAGCAGAGCCTGGAACGACACTTGTCTTCACAGCCGCTGATGGCTATGAAGCCGAAGTGACCACCGATGAAGTGCTCGGTTGCGAGGGCTGCACAGTGGCCTTTGATGGCGAGAGCCTTCGAATGGTAATGCCCGATTTCTCCGGGAAACTGCAGGTCAAGGATGTGATCTCAATCACAACCAAATAACCCCGCACAGACATTTTTCACCAGCATCCTGAATCTATCCGGATGCTGGTTTTTTATTTGACAAAAGCAGCCCCTGCAATTAGAATACAACCATAAGTTAAACAGCCATAAAGGGCGCGCTGAAGCCCGGATGCTCAGCGCTGAAAGGGGAAAGCTGGTGCAAGTCCAGCACTGTCCCGCAACGGTTACACCTATTGGTGAAGTCCGATGACCCACCCTTTATGACCCAAAAACTTCGCGGAAAGGCAAGTTGGGTAACAATCGGGGATTCTTCGATTGTCCTCACCCTGCCGCCCTTATGGGCGGTTTTCTCTTGACGACCTTTCCTTGAACAGGTCGTTTTTCTGTTTTTTCTATAGTGAGGAGTAGCAAATGAAATATCGTGAAAAAGTCTTATCCCTGGTAATTTTGCTCAGTCTATTTCTTCTCAGCTCGCAGGATGCTGTTTTGGGAGCCACCCGGCTGGCGAGAAACACCCCAGCAGAAATTGATTCAGTGATCGAAAAAGGGTTGGATTTCCTGCAACGGCAGGTGAATCCAGATGGGGGTATCTCCTGGGTGGAAGAAACCTCCAGCCCGGCAGCGACACTCCGGGTGGTTCTCGCGCTGGCTGCAGCCGGCTATCCACAGGATTATCTTTTGTCTGAATCCGGATCCACCCCCATTGATTTTCTGGCCGAATCCGCCGCTGATTGGATCAATCAGAGGGATACAGAAAATCCGGAATTTTCTATATCCCGGGCAGGACAGCTCCTGACAGCCGTTGCAGCAGGAAACCGCAATCCTCGGGGGTTTGGACCGGAAGAATTGGATTTGATTGGCGACATCATGACTGCCTATGATGCCAACAGTGGCGCATTCGGAAACGCTTCACCCGAAAATGTGGTTGACCAGGTTTGGGCAATGATCGGCCTGGCAGCCGCACACGCAAATATTCCGGCAGACGCTGTCATTTGGCTCGAGAACGCACAATTAGAGAACGGCAGTTGGGATGATGGCTGGGGCAGTTTCCTGGACACCACCCCCTTAGCCGTAATCGCGCTGATTGGGTCAGATCAACAAGACATGCAATCTGAAGCCGTGCAATCTGCTGTGAACTTTATGAAATCCACACAGCAGTCGAATGGCGGTTGGCAAACGGAGTGGGACACAACCACCAATGCAAATACCACTGGAATGATGCTGCAGGCCATCAGCCTGTTGGGACAGCTCCCCATGGATGAAAATTGGCAAAAAGCGGATGGAAATCCGCTTACCGCTGTGGCATCCCTGCAGCAGGAAAACGGGGTCATTGGTGGGGAATTTGCCAATGCCTATTCCACCGCCGATGCGATTCTGGGCCTTTCCGGACAACCGCTCATATTCCTGGGTTATCTGACCCGATCCAGTAAGGCCTTTGACTTTATTTTCAGTCAGCAAACCGATGACGGGGGTTGGGGGACGATTGGTCAAACGGTGGATGTGATCCTCGCATTGCGGGCTGCAGGATGGGATCCGCAATCCGTTTCCATCAATGAACTGACACCAATCGCTTCAATCGCCGCTCAGTTGGATGCGGAAGCCATCAGCACACCGGATTCCGCCGGAAAGGTGATCATAGGTCTGGTCGCTTCCGGTGAAGACCCCACAGATTTTGCAGGAATCAATCTTGTGGAAGCCCTATTGCAAACTTACGATGAATCAGCAGGCGCCTTTGGCGATCCACAAAATACATGGCACCAGGCCCTGGCCATTCTGGGCCTGACTGCAGCCGGCGCGGAAGTGCCGGAGGCCGGCATAGCAACCTTGAAAGGCCTGCAGGCTGAGGATGGTGGATGGGAATACACCCCTGGGTTCGGCACCTGGCCGGATAACACCGCCCTGGCAATCCAGGCGTTGATTGCTGCTGGCACATCAGCAGAAGAGAATGTCATTCAGGACGGGTTGGACTATATCGCCACAATGCAAACTCCAGATGGCGGCTGGGGAGATTCCAGCACCACAGCCTTTGTGCTGACGGCTTTGAACGCATTGGGGGAAGCGAGTGCGAATTGGCGCTCCGATGCCGGGATGACCCCCCTGCCAACCCTGTTTGGATATCAGAAAATAAATGGTTCCTTTGTCTACACCTGGGAATATCCCGATGATAATTTGATGTCCACCACCGCTGTCCTGTTTGCAGTATTTGGCGGCGATTTCCTGGTAACTCCGCCCCCTGCTGGCGAAACAAACTACGCCGGACTGGTCATTGACCCCCATGACGCAGGGGAACTGCAAACCATCTGCGTATCCTTTGAAGAAGATACCGTATCCGGAATGGATCTCCTGGAGGTTTCAGGGATTTCGTTTACCACCGAAGAAGGGTTCATCAACACCATCATTGATATCAGCAATCCGGAAGGTGGAACAATGTATTGGTCGTACTGGTATTGGGATGGACACCAATGGCAATTCCATGAGACTGGGGGCGCTGAAGCCATTGTTTACCCGGGTTCCATTGAAGCCTGGCTCTTCACAAGTTGGGAAACATTCCCTTCTCCGGCACCGAACCTGGTTCCAAGCCTGGCAATAATCTGTGACATGGAGGTCCTGAAGAATTATAACGCCCAACCATATCTCAGTTATGAGGATTTAACCCTCAACATGGAAGCCGCAAGCGCCCCGGCCGTAGTGGAAACACCGGAAGTTGAGGAGACTGAAGCAACTGAAACAACCAAGGAAGCTACCGAAGTCTCTGAACCGACAAAAACGGAGATTCAAGAACCCACACAAGAATCAGAACCGACCGAGGAAGCCGAACCAACCGAAAACAAAGCCACTGAAGAGACATCGGTTGATGCAGACCGCAATTTCCTTCCCGTCATTTTCATTGCTGGGATTGGCCTTCTTCTTGTTATTGGGATAATTCTGGTGATTATCCGCAAACGTTCATGAAAAAAGATTGGATCGGTTTCATAACCGAACTTGTCATATTCGCACTTGGATTTCTGAGTCTGTTGGCGCCGTTTTTCCTTCCACAGGCCAGAAATCCAGGTGTCCAGGGGGCTTCTGCGCCGGTTATGGTCAGCCTGCTTATTATCTTGTGTCTGTTCATCCTTCTATTGGAATCCCAGAGACACCAATTGGACTCAAAAATGGTGGCAGTGCTGGGGATTCTGGTGGCTGTCAATGCCGGACTCCGCTTTCTTGAAAATGCTATCCCCGGCCCGGCTGGGTTCAGCCCCGTTTTCTTTCTGATCATCCTGACCGGCTATTTTTTCGGCAGCCGAATTGGCTTTCTGATGGGCGTCCTGACAATGTTTGTATCCGCTCTGATCACCGGCGGCGTGGGCCCCTGGCTTCCTGGACAGATGATAACCGCAGGTTGGATGGGGCAAAGCGCTAATCTCCTGAAACATCCCATCGCAAAGATGAAAGCATCGAATACGCCGCTGGAAATCATCCTGTTGTGCATCTTCGGGGGCTTTTGGGGACTGTTGTTTGGGGGTATCATGAATCTGTGGTTCTGGCCCTTTATGGTCGCCAACCCAGACCAAAGTTGGTTACAAACCGCCAGCCTGAGGAGCAATCTGCAGCGTTATCTGACCTATTACACAGCAACCTCCCTTTTTTGGGATATTTCCCGTTCCATCGGAAATATTCTGATGATGAGCATTCTGAGCAGACCGGTTTTGCGGATTTTTATGCGCTTCGAGAAACGCTTCAATTTCCATTATCACAGAGAAACGACATGACCGCAACCCTGGCCTGGATTCCCTGGTTGATAGCTATGCTGGTCCTCAGTCTATCCATCCGCAATCCCATTTACCTGGCTCTGCTGCTTTTTGGTCAATTATGGCTGGGCGCTTTTGTTGCGGGAAAAGGATCAGACAAAGCGGCAAAAAAGACGGCTTCCCAGCTCTGGCTGCGGCAAAATGCACGATTGCTGCTGACATTTCTCACCCTTTCCTCCCTCATTAACATGCTTTTTACCCATACCGGCAGCACCATCCTGTTCAAGCTGCCCACCACTTGGCCCATCATTGGCGGGAAGATCACTCTGGAGAGCGTACTTTTCGGATTGATCAATGGGCTTATCATCGGAAATTTATTCATTCTGTTCAACATCCTCAACCAGGCCCTTTCAATCAAGCAGATGACCCGATTGATCCCCCGTGCTTTCTATCCCCTGACGATGATGATCACAGTGGGGCTAACCTTTTTTCCAAGCATGCAGGACAGAATCCGCGAAATAAAAGAGGCTCAAATGATTCGGGGAAATCCGATGAAAAAACTTGGCGATTGGCTGCCGATCTTCCTGCCCTTGCTGGTTTCCAGCCTGGAAAGCGCAATGGGTCTATCCGAATCCATGACGGCGCGGGGATTCCATATCCGCCAGGAGGAGCAGTTCACCCGTTTGGGGGTGATCAGTCTGATGGTGGGCACCTTCCTGGTTTTTTCTGGCTGGATCCTGAGCCTCTATGATTACCCGCAATTATTTACCCTTTCTCTGTCTGGTTTTGGGATTGCGCTTATTGTGGGGGTTCTGGTTCTTCTCAGCCAGCAGATGCGCATCTCCCGATATCAGAAAGAAACCCCGGGCAGAAAGGATTGGATTTTGGCGGGAATAAGTACCTTCACACTCATCATTTTTCTGGTTTTGGATTTCCATTCCCTTCTGTACACCATCCCATACTCGCCATATCCAACGCTGACCCTCCCTGGAATTGGATGGGCCGCATTGTTCACTTACCTCCCACTCCTGACTCTGGTGCTGTATTTGATATGATCCGTATTGAGAATCTGACGTATGCTTATCCCGACATGGCGCATCCCGTTCTGGACAACATCTCCCTGGAAATTTCCTCTGGGAAACTAGTCCTGGTTACAGGGGCTTCAGGCAGTGGAAAATCCACCCTTCTACGCTGCATCAATGGTCTGGTCCCTCATTTCACAGGCGGTACCATCACCGGTCAGGTGCACGTTGAAGGTCAGAATCCCATTAAACAGGGTCCGCAAGCATTGGCGCATGATGTGGGCTTTGTGTTCCAGGAACCGGAAATGCAATTTGTTTATCACCGTGTGGAAGATGAAATCGCCTTTGCCCTGGAAAACGCTGGAATGCCTCGGGAAGAGATGCAGCTTCGAGTGTCCAACGTTCTGGAAACCCTTCAAATAACCGAGATTCGGGAGCGACGGATTAGTGAGATTTCAGGGGGTGAAAAACAAT
>DAOTUG010000006.1:0-7572 GCA_034437335.1 Anaerolineaceae bacterium | reverse complement strand
ACGGGATTGTAATCCTGAAATCACCGAGCAATTTCTTAAAATTATCCGAGTCCATGTTTATCTCCTGGATGAAAGAACCATAAAGAAGAGAAGAAACCTCTTATTTATTTTAGATGAATTGGTCACTTTTAGCAACTCATGCTTTCATCTCAACAGGTGCAATCCCTATGCCACCTCGGCTTCCTGCAAAATATCTTCCTGAAGAAAGGTCTCCTCGCATTCAAGACATTTCACCTGACGTTTATTGGCAATCACCAGGGTGCCCTGGCAATTCGGGCAGCGTTCCGCCACGGGCTGTTTCCAGGAAGTGAAATCACAGTCCGGATATCGAGAGCAACCGTAGAAGGTGCGCCCCTTGCGCGTTTTTCGCCGGACAACATCCCCTTCCTCACATGTCGGACAGGTAACCCCTATTTTTTCCAGATAGGGTTCCGTATAGCGGCAATCCGGGAAATTGCTGCAGCTAATAAATTTACCATAACGTCCCCAACGGATGATCAAATCATGACCGCACTTAGGACATTCCCGACCAACTTTCTGCAATTCTGCCTTTTTCTCCGGCATTTCCTCTTCCGCATAGGCCAAACGGTCCGAAAAGGGATCATAAAATTCCCGGATGATCTCCACCCACTCCCCCTCTCCGGATGCGATGGTGTCCAGTTGGTCTTCTAGGCGGGAGGTAAAGTTGATATCCACGATGCTTGGGAAGAACTCCACCACCAGATCATTGACCAGGATGCCGGTCTCTGTCGGCTCCAGTCGTTTACCATCCCGCACCACATACCCCCGGTTCTGGATCGTGGACAGAATGGGCGCATAGGTAGAGGGACGCCCGATTCCATTTTCCTCCAGCTCCTGCACCAGAGTGGCTTCAGAATAGCGTGGCGGCGGTTGGGTGAAATGCTGCTCAGGAAAAAGTTCCTTCAGGATCTGACGTTGATTTTCCTTGATATCATCAATCGGAATTTGATCGCTGCTGCCCTCTTCCTCTTCCGGCTTATCTTCATTCTTGGCTTCTTCGTACACTATCAAATATCCAGGGAAATCAAGCTGGCTGCCGGAGGCCCGCAGAAGGTATTCTCCATGCAATTCCCCTTTTCCCAGAATCTCAACGGACAGAGTGTTATAGACAGCCGGTTTCATCTGGGAAGCCACAAACCGCTGCCAGATCAAACGGTAGAGCCGGTATTGATCCCGTGAGAGATATTTCTTAATCGCCTTAGGTTGGCGCATTACCGATGTCGGCCGGACCGCCTCATGGGCCTCCTGTGCGGATTGTGTCCGGGTCTTATACTTTGGGGGAACCTCTGGCAGGAAACCATCGCCGAACCGCTGCGCAATAAAGCCGCGCACCTCATTCAAAGCGATTTCGGAAATATTCGTGGAGTCAGTGCGCATATACGTGATCAAACCCTGCGTTCCTTCCCCATCCAATTCAACGCCTTCATAAAGCTGTTGGGCCACAGCCATGGTTCGCCGGGCGGTGAAGCCCAGTTTCCGGGAAGCTTCCTGCTGCATGCTGCTCGTGATGAAGGGGGCCGAAGGGCGGCGGCGTCTTTTGCCGCGTTTGATGCTGTCTACTGTGTAGGTGATCCCCTGCATTTCGTCCAGAATGGGCTGCACAACATCCTCGCTGTCCAGTTCTGGATTGTCTCCATCAATTTTGGCCAGTTTGGCCCGATAAACGGTCTGCCCTCCCTGAGGGAGCAAATCCGCCTCAATGGACCAGTATTCATCTGGCTCAAAGGCGTCTATCTCGCGCTCCCGTTCCACAATCAGACGTAAGGCAACGGACTGCACCCGCCCGGCGGACAGCCGGCTGCGGACTTTTTTCCACAAAATCGGGCTGATCCCATACCCGACCAGCCTGTCAAGAATCCGACGCGCCTGCTGCGCATCCACCAGGTCCATATCAATCCCCCGGGGATTGGCAAAGGCATGTCCAACCGCATCCTGAGTGATCTCATGGAAAACCACACGCTTGGCCCGTTCTTCTTCAATATCAGCCGCTTCAATCAAATGCCAGGCGATGGCCTCGCCCTCCCGATCCGGGTCCGTTGCCAGATAAATCTCCTCGGCTTTTCCCGCCAGCTTTTTAAGCTCCTTGACCACATCGCGCTTTTCATTGGGCACACGATAACGGGGTTCAAAGTCATTTTCGACATCCACGGACAGTTTTGAACGGAGCAGATCCCGGACATGCCCCACAGACGCCCGGACAGTGTACCCCTTGCCCAGGAACCGACCCACAGTCTTGGCCTTTGCCGGGGACTCTACAATCACAAGTTTGCCCTTGCGCTTGACTTTTTTCTTTCGGGTCACCTTTGGTTTTGGGATGCCCTCATGGGCATCTGTCCGGCCCATGCGATACACCTTTGTCCCACAAACGGCGCAGGTGCCCTTTGTCACAGGTGCGCCGGCCGCATTGTAATCCGGGACGGGATCGTTTATTTCTCTTTTTTCTCGACATTTTACACAATAAGCTTTCAATTTAAATCACTCCTACAGGTACTCCTCGCGACCGGTGCGTTTCAAATATTGTACAACTTCCCGCACCCTTTGCGCCTGTCGGCGGTCGCAAACGAGCACCGCATTTCCTGAATCAATAATAATTAAATCGTTTATCCCGATCGTCACAATCAGACGGTCTGCAGAATCTTCACAAATGAGTGTACCGTGCGTGTCAAAAGGAAGATGATCGCCCCGCAGGACAAGATTTCCCAAATCATCACTCTCCAAGACATCAAACAAAGCATCCCAACTGCCCACATCACTCCAACCCAGATCCAGGGTGGGAATCACCGCCACCTTGCGAGCACGTTCCATGATACCATAATCAATGGATTGGGGGTTAATGGTCGGCCAGATCGCCTCAATCGTTTCCTGACGGGTATCATCCCGCCAATGGCGGTCAATTTCTGCCAACTTTACCGATAAATCCGGCATCTGGCGGGTGATTTCATCCAGCACTGTTTCGACCTGCCAGATGAACATCCCGGAATTCCAGACATGATCGCCCTCTTGCAGGAATATCTTCGCCAGATCGTGGTCCGGTTTCTCTTTGAATTTTTCAACATGAAAGACATCCAAGTCCCGGTATTTCCCCAGAGGAGTGCCCTTCTGGATATACCCGTATCCTGTGGCGGCAAAGGTGGGTGCGATTCCCAGGGTCACCAGATAGGCTTCCTGGGCAACCTCCCAGGCCGAGCGTAAGACATGTCGGAGGTGGGCTGCATTGCGCATCAAATGATCAGATGTGAGAATGGCCATCGAGGCCTGGGGGTGCCGGTTCTTCAGGGCCAGGGCTGCCAAGCCCACCACAGAAGCCGTACCCCGCGGCAGGGGTTCGATCAAATAATTCTCCAAAGGAATCTGGGGGCATTGGGGCCTCAAAACAGACACCTGATCTTCCACCGTAACAATTAAGATCCGTTCCGGTGGAAAAAGCCCGCTCAGCCGGTCCACCGCCATCTGGAACAGGGTTCCCTCATCGGTAATATCCAGCATCTGTTTGGGCCGCTGTTGCCGGGAAAGGGGCCATAGACGGGTGCCGCTGCCCCCGGCCATGATGACAGCATAATAGGTATCAAATTTATTCGGTTCCATGTTCTTTTTTCACCTCACGAAGCGCAGTATACCGCATTCCGCCCACATGCTGAACAAATCCCTTCAATTCCATCATGGTCAGCGCCGCAGACACTTTATCCACCGGCAGGTCCAATGCCAGACAAATGGTATCCACATGCACCGGTTCATAATCCATCACCTGCAGAATCCTAATCTCTGTCGTATCGGTTGGCAAGGACTGCCGGGCAACCGCAAGTTCCTGGACATGCTCCAGTTCCAAAACATTGAGAACGTCCTGAGGAGATACCAACACAAAAGCGCCTTTCTGAACAAGGCGGTTGGTCCCCCGGCTCATGGGAGAAAGGACGTTCCCCGGCACGGCAAATACATCCCGGCCCTGCTCCACAGCGAAATCGGCCGTGATGAGAGCGCCGCTCCGTTCTCCGGCTTCCACAACAATGGTCGCCAGGGAAAGGCCGGAGATAATGCGATTACGGGGAGGAAAATTGACCCCTTCAGGTGGGGTTCCAGGGGGATAATCGCTGATGACTGCGCCCTGCTCAATGATTTCCTCAACCAGTTTCCGGTGCTCTGGGGGATAAATCACATCCACCCCGCTGCCCAATACAGCGATGGTCCGCCCCCCGGCCTTGAGGGCTGCCCGATGCGCCAGGGCATCCACCCCTCGGGCCAAGCCGCTGACAATCGTCAGCCCATGGCCAGCCAGGAAGAAGCTCGTATCCTGGGCCACCTGGCGGCCGTAGGCCGTCACCCGCCGGGTCCCCACCACAGCTACTGCAAACTCGTCCGCCGGGAGCAGGGCACCCCGCACATATAAAACCGGAGGCGGCTGATCAATTTCCCGCAGCAAAGCGGGATAATCTACATCCAGAGGGGTCAGGATGGTGATATCCTGGGTCAAAATGGACTCATAGACCTGATCCAGATCCGTCTCCGCCCTGTATCGTAAGAAATTCTCCAATACCTTATCGGGCAGACCAGCCTCCCTGAAGGCTTCTCCTGGGGCCTCCCAGGCAAGGGACAAATCGCCAAAATACGACAGGATCCTCTGAAACCGAACAGCGCCAATTCCCTTGACGAGGTTAAAACCAACCCAATACTTTTTTGCATCCGGCATGTTCAATCCCCTTCGCCATACCATTCCTGAAGGGCAACCACCATCTCGCCCCCGTCCAGATCAATCTCAAGGACCACCGAATCAATCGCCGGCAGTAAGCGTTCCTTTCCCTGATCATCCCGGATGATAAGGACATCATTTGCGCCTGTCTCCAGGATTTCTTCCACCGTGCCCAGGTGCTCCCCAGAATCGGTCACAACCCCCAGGCCGATCAACTCATGATAATAAAATGTGTCATCCGTCAATGGAGGCAGCACAGAAGCCCGGATAAAAACCAGGGCATTGGTCAGTGTGGAAACCAGGGTCCGATCGTCAATGCCGGCAAATTTCAACAACATCAACGCATTTTTCCACCGGGTTTTTTCGATGGTGTGCGGGTGGTGAGATTCCCCAATATAAACCACCTGCCCAGGGGCCATCAGCTCCGGAAAATGCGTATACACTTCCATGGCAATTTCTCCCCGGACGCCATGGGCTCGTCGGAGTTTTCCAACGACCAGAAACTCAGGCTCGCGGTGTTCCCGCGAGCCTGCTTCACGCGCGTTTTTCTGAGGCATTTAATTAATTAAGTGTGTCGGGGGGCTATCGGGGCTCTACCACATCGAGATGCGCCCGGCTGCCTCCTCGGGCCGCCGCAACCTTCAGCAGCGCACGCAATGAATTCGCCACACGCCCCTTCTTCCCGATCACCCGGCCCATATCAGGTTTGGCCACATGCAGCTTCAAATGCACTGTGTTGCCGCGCCGAAATGTATCCACCTCGACCTTCGTTGGTTGATCAACCAGCGATTGGGCCACAAATTCAACCAAATCTTTCAGGTTTTCATCTTTCATATGGTGTGCCTCAACTCTTTCGTGTTTGGGTTATTGTGATCGTTTGGTGCGCGGATCCGTCACCCGGTTTTGATACTCTTCATTTCCTTCTTCCACCAGGGCTTCCACATCCTCGCCAGCCTTAAATCGCTCATACCGATCCCACAACTTGGTCTGTTCGAAAAGACCATCCACGGCATCGGTTGGTTGTGCACCAACGCTCAACCAGTAGAAAACACGGTCATCTTTCAAAACGATCGTTGAGGGTTCTGTACGGGGATTGTAATGTCCGACGACTTCAAGAAAACGCCCATCTCGGGGGCTTTCTTTGTCAGCCACCACCACACGATAACTTGCCTGATTCCGGGAACCAACCCGGCGCAATCGAATACGTACCATCGAAATCTTGCTCCTCTTTTAATTATTCTCTTCGTAATTTATCTTGTTAACCTGATACCATCCAAGGCTCGAGGGGAGCGTTGAAGGGACGCTTTAAAGCCTTTTTCGGTGTTCTGGTTATCCAAACAAACGGCCTAGCCCCTTGCCGCCCGTTTTCTGCAATGTCTTAATCAGCCGCTGGGTCTCTCTGAACTGCTTCATGACCTTGTTGACCATCTGCACGTCCAATCCGGACCCGCGCGCAATTCTGCGGCGGCGGCTGGCGTTCAAACATTTCGGGTCCCGGCGTTCTTCCCGGGTCATCGAATTGATGACCGCCTCAATATATTTCAATTGATCTTCCGCCTCCCGGGGATCCACCTGTCGGGCGACCTGGCCCATCTGTCCCGGAAGCATTTCCAATATCTGGCCCATAGGCCCCATTTTTCGCATTTGTTTGAGCTGTTTGGCGAAATCCTCCAGGGTGAATTCACCCTTCATCAATCGTTCGGCCTGTTTTTCAGCCTGCTCCTGGTCAAAGGCGGATTCGGCTTTCTCAATCAGTCCGAGAATATCGCCCATCCCCAAAATACGGGAGGCCAGACGGGAGGGGTTGAACACTTCAATTGCATCCACCCCTTCGCCAACACCCAGGAATTTGATCGGGACCTCGGTAACCTCGCGAATGGAGATCGCCGCGCCTCCCCGGGCATCGCCGTCAATCTTAGTCATCATCAGGCCCGAAATTGGAAGCACTTCCCGGAAACCCTGAGCTACATTCAAGGCTTCCTGACCGATCATCGCATCTACCACCAGAAGGGTTTCAGTGATATCCACCTTCTCTGCAATCGCATGCAACTCAGACATCAGCGACTCATCCAACTGCGAGCGCCCGGCTGTATCCAGGATCACCACGCTGGTACCCCCTCTGCGGGCAGCACGGTAGGCATCCTTGGCCAATTTCGGCGGGGCCGTCCCTTCCTCCGCATAAACGGGGACATCAATTTGTTGCCCAAGAGTCTGGAGTTGCTTGACAGCCGCAGGACGATAAGGGTCGGCCGCAACCATCATCACCCGCTCTCCCTGGCCGCGCAGCAGCCTGGCCAATTTGGCTGCCGCTGTGGTCTTGCCGGAGCCTTGCAGGCCGATCAGCATAATCACATGGGGACGTTCACCCCGTAAATCCAGGGGGATGGGATCACCCAGGGTGGCAATTAATTCCTCATTGACGATCTTAATCACCTGCTGGGCGGGGTTCAACGCCTTGGAAACCTCATGGCCAAGAGCGCGCTCCTTGATCCGCTTCACCAGGGTTTTCACCACACTGTAATGAACATCGGCCTCCAGAAGCGCCATCCGAACCTCCCGCATCACATCATCAACATCCGACTCAGAAAGCCGGCCGTGGCGGCGTAAATTCTGGAAGATCTCAGATAAACGTTCTGTCAGGTTTTCAAACACAATATAAGAATCACCCAAGAAATAGTGAAATCGTCAATCTGTGATTTTAGCGTGTAAGAGGCATTCGGTCAAGTCCAGGACGGAATTGTCAAGGCAAAGTTAAAATGTCCTACTCCCTAGCAAAGTAGAAATGTCCTATCAGGGAGTAGGCACTGGTTGTCCATTGATCTTTTTCCCATAGGTACGCCAGGGGTGATCTTTGGCTGGTCTATATG
>DAOTUG010000005.1:0-27637 GCA_034437335.1 Anaerolineaceae bacterium | reverse complement strand
GCTGGAGAGGGTGGTTTTCATCAGCCTGGCCACGGATGGCGAGGACGGCCCCACGGACGCGGCCGGCGCAGTGGTGACGGGGGAGACGATGGCCGCGGCGGCGGCCCACAACCTGGACCCGGCGGATTTCCTGGCGCGCAATGACAGCTATCATTTTTTCGAGCCCCTGGGCGCGCTCCTGCGGATTGGGCCCACGGGCACCAATGTCAATGATTTGAGTTTCCTGTTCGCCCTGTGATGTTGCAGGCGATTTGATGTGAGCCCCGAGTTTGTTTCGCTCTGCCAGAGGCGTTGGTTTTTCCCCTGCCGTTTCATGGGAAGTAAGCCCGTCAGCAGAACTGCAAGGTGGGCAGCGATGCTTTCGGGGCGTCCTGGCCTGCAGTCCGCGGAAATCTGACGCGGTCATTTTCCCTGGTGGGGCCTCGCAAACGCAAGAGCCTGCAATATGAGGTGCAAGGAAGAATGAATGGGGGTATGGGGCGGGGACGATGCTGGCGCGCAATCTCACTGAGACGCGATCGGAAACCATGTTTTGCCCGCCAAGGTCCGGGCGCCTGGAAGGTATCCCAATGTCGCCGGTTTCAGCGCCCCTTCTCTTTGACGGATTATAACGCCCCCTTAATTTTCCCTTCATACCCGGTACTCTTAGTTGTTATCAAGTTGATATTAAAAACAATTAAGTGCTCATGTAAAATTAACATTTGTCGAGAAAGATTAAGTCATTTCTATAGGATGTTCAAGGCGGCGCAATGGTATCCATTAAAAAGATTGTGGCTCTTATGGGGGTTCTGTTATTTCTGGTGGTTCCGGTGCAGGGTATTGTTGCGGCTGGCGCAGCAGAAAACGAGGCGGCCAGACCGCTGGCGGATCCTGTGCCCCTGATCCAACTGGGCGGGGTGGGGGAGTCCCTCCTGGGGGAGGACGTCACCGTCACCGTTTCCTTTGCCAATGCCGGCGACGAGCCCGGCTTTGCGCCGTACATTGACCTGTATCTGGATGTGACCGGGCAGGATGGTGTGTATCCCGGGACGACCCCCGGGGTGGATGTCTATGACGGGGTGTCCTTCGTCAGCGCTTCGTATCTGGGGCAGCCCCTTCAGGCCACTGTGCTGACCTTCACGGAAAGCGCGCCGGGTTCCGGCGTCTACACCGTCACCCATCCATATTTTCACAGCAAGGGCACCAACCCGGATGGCAGCACCTATAAACTGTATGAGACCATCACAGCCCCGCCCGGGTTCACCGCCGGCGACCAATTGGTGGTCCTGCGCCTGCCCTTTGGCAGCTTCGTGCCCGGCCAGCCGGCCATTGCTGTGGATGTGACCCTTCACCTGAGCAACCTGGCTGATCTGGGTCAGGACGTGCTGGTGGCTGCGGGGGGCGGGTTTGAATTTGGCGCCACGGAGCTGGATGATTGGTGTTGCGAGGAGCCGCCTTCCATCAACATCCCCCCGGCTGTGGTTGACGCGATTGTCCCCACCCTGGTGACCATGGGAAAGACCCACACCGGCCAGGAAGGGGAAACCGCCACCGGGCCGAACTATCCCCTCAGCTACCGGATTGACCTGGATTTTGCCGCCGGTCAGCCCATTCTGGAGCTGCTGGTGGAGGATACCCTGCCCAACACCATCGTCTATCAAAACAATTTGTCCTTTTCCCCCGTCGCCTACGGGACTCCTGTGGAGCCCCTCACGGACCAACCCTACAATCCCCCGGATAATGCCCTCACCGTCCATTGGGTCCACCCTGGCGGGCTGGCCGTTGTGAATGGCGATACGGACGCCTGGCTGGCGTTTGATTTTTATGTCCCCGAGCGCGATGCCAATGGGGATCCTGTCGTGCCCGAAACGGGGGCTGACGGCAGCAGTTGCAATGATATGCGGGTGACCTACACCTGGCAGCCGGTGGACGGCCGGGATTCCCTGGTGACCGACACGGTGGATTCTTCCCCTTGCGATGCCGAGCTGGACGATGAGGCTCTGGTCCTGCGCAAGGGCGTGTCCAATGTGAACCCGGCCGAACCTTTTGATGCTCCTGGGGACATTCTGCGCTATACGCTCACTTTTTCGGTTTCGGATTTCTTTGCCCTGGAAAATGCGGTCCTGACCGATATCCTCTCCGATGGGCAGCGTTACTATGCCGATGGGACCTATTTCCCGACTCTATCCGTGCAGGGATATGATTTTGTGGTTCCCGCCGATGCCTTTTCGAGCGACAACCTGACGGTGGACTGCAACTACAGCGGCGGCCCCGGGCCGGAATGCACCCTGCCAGACCCGGGGGGCACCGCGCCTCTGGGCACAACAGAGCTGACCTTTGAAATCTCCCAGGAGATGATCCGGCGCACCTATCCGGGCTCCCTGGTGGGCGGCTGTGTGGATGCGGTCAATGGGGGGCTCTTCCCCGGCTGCACGGGGGGCAACGGCCCAACCACCGGCGTCTTGATTTATTATGCCCAGATTCAGGAGAGCTACACCGATACGGCCGGACAGCTCAACCTGGACCAGGGCGATAGCCTGAACAATGAGGCCCTGGTTCAGGCAGATGTCCTCTCCCTGGCCGATCTGACCACGGTGATCGGCTCCACGGTGGATGACAGCGGTGCGGGAGTGTCCATTCCCAGGGGCGCGTTGTCCAAGGACATCTACGCCGTCAACGGCGACACGGGTTTCAACCTGGCCGATGGCATCACCCCGGGGGACACCGTCACCTATCGCCTGTCCTACGATCTGCCCACAGCGGATGTGGAGAACCTGTACATTGAGGATTATTTGCCCCTGCCGGTGTTCCGGGTGGACGATCCGGAGGCGGACGGCACGCCCCCCGCGCCGGTCTGGGATTTTCTGGCGGTTGTGAGCGATGGCACGGGCAATCCCGGCACGGGCGTCCCCTTGCCGGGCCGGGCGATGTTTGGCCCCGGGGATGATTTTTGGACGTTTTCCGGCATCCTGCCCGTCATCACGGTGGATGTCCCGGCCAACAAACTGACCTTCACCTACGGGGATTTCTCCAACACCCCCACCACCCCCGCCACAAAGCATGTTGACATTCTCTTCACCCTGGTGGTGACGGGCGACCCCTTCGCGGACCGTCTGTTCCTGACCAACCAGGCCCTGGGCTATGAGAGCAACACCAGCAGCGACCAGGTGATGAACGGCGCCATTGTGCAGATCCTCCTCACCGAGCCGGTGATCACGGAGATCCGCAAATCGGCTGTGTCCTCGGACAATCCGGAGGCCCAGGTGGTCGGGCCGGACGGCGGCATCACCTTCACCGCACCCGGCACAAGCGGGGTGCCCTGGACGGGTGGGGACATCACCTCCGGGGTGCTGCCCATTGATACGGATATCGAGACCATCGAGGGCGGAGACCGGTTGCGCTTTGCGATTCTCATTGAAAACACCGGCAGCGGCGCCCGGGGCGCCTTTGATCTCACATTGCGCGATCTGCTGCCCGCCGGCCTGTCCATCCCGCCGGGGGGGCTGAATTTGCAGATCTACAACGGCGCAGGGGAAAACGGCCTGGGCGATCCACTGCCCTTCAATTTCACCGGTCTGGGGGGCGGCCCGGACGGCCTCCCCGGTACCAGCGATGACCTGTTTGGCGATGGGATCCAAATTGTGGATCCGGACCCCGGTCAGGGCGCCTGCCAATCTCACACCGTGGGCGGGGGCCGCAATATTATTGTGATCACTTACGATCTTCTGGTGGATGCGGACATTGAATCCGGTTCCGTCCTGGAAAACGAGGCGGAGCTGACCCGCTATGCCAGCGTGGATGACGGTGAAAACTTCCTGGACGATCCCCTCAGCGATGACAGCAGCGTCACCGTGGCTGACCCGGCCATTGAGAAAACCCTGGTGGAAACCAGCCTGGATGAGCCCGGCAATGGGAACACCCAGGCCGTGATCGGCGAGACGGTGACCTATGCCCTCATGGTCACCCTGCCGGAGGGCACCATCCGGGAGCTTGTTGTCCGGGATCTGGTCCCGGGCGCGCTGATGGTGGAATCCTACAGCGTGGTGACCACGGCCGCGGCCAGCGGGGGCTTGCTGACGGCGGATTTCGCCGGCACGATCTCCGTGACCTCCACAGACCCCCTCCCGACAGATCCCGGGGATGACCTCTACCTGACGCTGGCGGACCCCACAGAAAACCCGGCGGATGACGTGGCGGACAATGACAGCTTTGTCGTCTTTGTCACGGTTCGGGTAGCCAATTTGTCCACCGTCCAGGACAGCCTGCGGATCACCAACCGCGGCCGGATTTTCTGGACGGATGGAACCGGCCAGGAACGCAATCTGACCGATCGCGATAACCAGCTCGTGGTGGTGGAGCCCGCGGTGGATCTGACCAAGGCTGCCGATGTGACCGAACTGGATGCCGGGGATCCGCTGACCTACACGATCACCCTCTCCAACCCCAACCTCCTGACGGCTTACGACCTGACCTTTTATGACAGCCTGCCCTGCGATGGGACGGGCTCCCTGCTCAGCCTTGACTTCGCCACGGGGGTGACAGTCAGCGACAGCGCCGGGGTGGTTACCAAGGCGGATTTTGAATTGGTGGCCGATGCCGGGGGCTGCTTTGAACTGCGGACACTGCCCGGGTTCACCTTTGACTTGCTTCAATCCCAGACTCTGACCATCACGGTGACGGGGACGGTGGAAAACCGCGTCTCCCCCAATCTTGCCATGGATAACGTCGTCCTGGTCAACTGGACCAGCCTGGACGGCGCGGACCCCGATGAGCGCACGGGGGAGGACGGGCCGGGCGGCCTGAACGATTATGCGGAATCGGTCACTGAAACTGTGACCGTCAACAATATCCTCCCCGAAAAGAGCATCACGGCGACCAGCGAGGCCCACACCACCGGAAACGATGTGGTCATCGGCGAGACGGTGCGTTTTCGCCTCGAGATGTCTATTCCGGAGGGCGTCTCCACGGATCTGACGATTGCCGACCTGCTCCCCCCCGGGCTGCAGTATGCGGGCAATCCGGCGGTGGCCTTTGTTTCCAATGACGGCGGAGTCTGCCAGATCACCTCGGACGAGGCTGCCCTGGCGGGGGCGGGGTTGTGCCTGGTGGGGGATGATGCCACCATTGACGGCCTGACCCCCGGGTTTTCCTTCCCGGCCGCCCTGTTGGAAAACGGGGATGATCCGGGAAATCCCTTTGGCAATGGCCATGATCCGGTCTTTTCCCTGGGAACCCTGACCAATGACGATCGGGACGCCGGGCTGGAATATGTCCTGGTGGCCTTTGACGCCCTTGTGCTGAACGTTTCCGGCAATCAGGCGGGGGACTCCCTGGAGAATGTCTTTGAGATCTACGAAAACGGCGCACTGTTGAACACGTCCACGGCCCAGCCGGTCACTGTTCTTGAGCCGGATCTCACCATCATCAAGGCGCTTGATGGGGACCTCCCCGTGGATGCGGGGGATGCCCTGGTCTATACCCTGACGATCACCGCCGGGGATACGGGGACCACGACAACGGCCTTTGACCTTGAGATCCGGGATCTCCTTCCGGAATATCTGGACCTGCTCTTGGTGACGGCCAATGCACCGTCGGGTTCTTCGGTCACAGATAATTCTTTCTTCGGCGGGCCTCCGGATGAGATCAACCTGACGGTGTCACAGCTTCTCCCCGGAGAGACGGTCACTGTCACTGTTGAAACGCGGATTCTTGCAAACTATCCGGTGGGGCTGACCCTGGACAATGAAGCGACGGTCACCTGGACCAGCCTGCCCGCGGACGGGCATCCCGATGAGCGGGATGGCGCAGGCACGGGCCCGGATGATTATCTGGACGACAGCGGCGTCCTTGAAACAACCCCTTCCGGCGTGCCCCTGATTGACAAGCTGCCCCTGGATGACCCCGAAGGGACCATCGGCGACCGGGTCTTCTATACCGTCCGGGTGACGCTGCCGGAAGGCATCACCCGTCAGATGCGGGTGGAAGATGCGCTGCCGGCCGGGCTTTCCTTTGAGAGTGTGTCCCTCATCACCACCGCCGCGGCCAGCTCCGGGCGGCTGACCGAGGATTTCAACGGCACGGCGACCCTGATATCCCAACCGACTGCCGGCGATACAGGCACCCTGGACTTTGGATTTGGGGATGTGGCCACCCTGGCGGACAACCAGCCGGGGAACAACAGCTTCCTGCTGGTGATTGAGGCCCGGATCCTGGATGTTGTCAGCAACCAGCTTGGCACTGTGCTGAACAACGCGGTGAGTCTTTTCCATCGCCCGGAGGATGGGGAACCGGAAGTTCAGATCTCCGACCCGACGCCGGTGCCCCTGACCATCATTGAACCCCAGATCTCGACCAGCAAGGACGTGAACCACACTATCAATGTTGAGGCCGGGGATGCTCTGCTGTATACCGTGGGCATGGTGAACATCGGCAACAGCACGGCTTATGAGGTGTCCTTTACGGATGTTCTGGCTCAGGGCACGACCTTCGATTCCCTGCTGCATTGCACAAACCCGGTTCCCGGGACGGTGGTGGATACCTCCGTCCCCGGCCAGGTGACCATTTCCAACCCGGCCTGGGACCTGGCTCCCGGGCAGCAGCTCACCTGTTTGTATGCTGTTCTTGTGAATGAGACGGTCTATCTCAACGGCCCCCACACCAACACCGCCGATGCGGATTGGAGCGGCCAGAATGATGCGCCGGGGGATGCGCGCGTCTATGATGATTCCGGCGGATACACAGTGGATGGCCTCCAGGACGCGGACGATGCCGTCTTCAACGTGAACGGGCTGACTCTCCAGAAGACCGCCGATGTGAGCCAGGTGGTGATCAATGGGACGGTCACCTATACCCTGACCATCGCCGGACCGGATGGCACGGTGCGGGATCTGGTCATCGCCGATGTCCTCCCGGCAGGCCTGGTGTATCAGGCCACCACGGGCATCAGCGGCGTGGCTTCGGTGACACCCGATGTCAGCGCGCCCAATGACGGCACGGCCCCGGTCACGGTCACCTGGGATTTTGGGGATGCGGTCAAATCCGGCGACATTGTGATCACCTACACCGCCAGCGCGGCGGATGTGGCTTCCAATATCAACGGGACGGACCTGATCAACGCGGTGACCCTCGACCACACCACCGCCACGGGCAGCCCGGCCCCTGAGCTTTCGGACTCTGCCACGGTGACTGTGGCGGAGCCGGACCTGGTGGTGACCAAGGCCTTTGACGGCACGCCGCCAGACAGTGTTGGCTCCAATGTGGATTTCCTGATCACCATCGAGCATGCCGGGTCCAGCACGGCCCCCGCAGAGAATATCCGTTTCACGGATGCTCTGCCGGCGCGGTTGGCCCTGGATCTGGCTTCCATCGCCTGTTCCGGCCCCTGCACGGATTCGTCGGCCGGCAACCAGGTGGATGTCACCTTCCCCTCCCTGCCCCTGGGGGGCAGCCTGACACTGACCTTCTCGGCTGAGCTGCTGGTGGGGGTTGCGCCGGGAGAGACAATCACCAACCTGGGCGCCATTACCTGGCAGAACGCAGAGGGCGTCCAGCGGCCTGGCTATTATGACCAGGATGAGGTTGGTTTTGATATCGAAGCCGCGGCCCTGGCGAAGTCCCTTGAGGGGACGGATGCGGCCCACACAGCCGGGGCGGACCTGGCCGTGGGCGAAACGGCCACCTTCAGCCTGGTGGTGACCCTGCCGGAGGGGACGATAGATTCCCTGATTGTGCGGGACACCCTCCCGGCCGGGATGGCCTATGTGGACGGTTCTGCGGTGGTGGACGCCGCCACAGCCGACAACGGCAACCCGATCCCCGCCCCTGCCATCGCGGAATCCGGTGGGGTGGTCACCTTCACCTTTGGACAGATTGTGGTGGTGGATTCCGATCCGGCTTCTGTGAACGACACCTTCACTATCACCCTGAGCGCCGTGGTGGTCAACGACCCGGCCAACCAGGACGGCCTGGAGCTGGTCAACAACGCCACGGTGCAGGCGGGAGGTGGAACGGAAATCCCTGCCGTCCCGGTTTTGACCCGGGTGGTGGAACCCGACCTGACCCTGGATAAGGGCGTGAACCAGCCCGCGCCCGGGCCAGGGGAAACTTTCACCTACACCCTGACCCTCAGCCACACCGGCAGCAGTTCGGCCGATGCCCTGGACGTGGTCCTGACGGACACCCTCCCGACCGGCCTGAGCTTTGCGGGCACTCCTGCGGCGCCCACGGGCTGGAGCGTCACCACCAGCGGACAGACCATCACCTTCACCGGCGACCTGACCCTGGCGGATGGCGCGGTGAGCTTTTTGGTGGATGTTGTTGTTGATGCGGATGTGCCCATCGGGACAACCCTGACGAACGACGCCCGGGTGGCATGGACCTCCCTGTCCGGCGCCGACCCGGAGGAGCGGGACGGCTCCGACGGCCCGGGGGGGCTGAATGATTACGCCGAGGGCGATGCCGCCGATGTCGTCTATACCGGGGTGGACCTGCACCTTGTCAAGGACGACGGCGGGGTGACCGTCCAGCCTGGTGACCAGATCACCTATCATCTGACCATCACCAACAACGGGAACAGCCTGGCCAGCGGCGTGGTGGTGACGGAGACTCTGCCGGAGCATACGCGCTTTGTCGGCCCGGCATATTGGGTTCCGGACGCGGGAATGGCGGGCCAATACACTGCCCTGGTGGGCGATCTGGCCGCCCAGGATTCGACGGCCCTTGAATTCATCGTGGAGGTGGAATCCCCCCTGACTGCCGGCGTCTCACAGATCGAGAACAGCGCTGCGGTGGAATCCGAGGCCACGGACGCCAACCCGGCGGACAATGCCGACGAGGATCAGACCCCGGTGACCGCCGCGCCGGCCCTGACGGTGGAAAAAGAGGACGGCCTGGCCATTGTGGCTCCGGGCGCGGTCCTGACATACGCCATTGATGTGTCCAATACGGGCAATCAGGACGCCGCCGGGGTGACCCTGGTGGATCACCTGCCCGGGGGGGTTGATTACCTGACCTCAACCCCGGCCGGAACCTACGACGCGGATGACCACCGACTGGATTGGGATCCCTTTGACCTGGCGGCGGGGGCTTCCCGCACCTTCCAGGTGACCGTTCAGGTGCATGCCCTGGAAGACCTGGATGGGGTGACGCAACTGCAGAATCTGGCCGTGGCAACGGCGGAGGATGGCGGCGAACCCATCAGCGATGCGGACATGGATGTGGATCAGATTGCGGCCGATGGGGTGAAACGCCTGGTGGAAACCAACCAGGGGTACTCCGCGGGCAGTTCGGTCTTCATTGGCGAGATCCTGACCTATGAGGTGACTCTGACGGTGCCCCCCGGAACTATGACCGGCTTGACCCTGGCGGACAACCTGGATGCAGGCCTGGCCTTTGTGAGCTGCCTGGATGTGATCGCCTCTGACCCGGACGCCCTGCAGACCAGCCGTCCTGGGGGTTGGGAGGCCTGCTGTCTGGCGGATTCCGGGGATCCTGGCGTGGATCCTGGCGGCGGCGGGTTCACTATGACCTTCGGCGATGTCACCAACTCCAGCGATTATGACCAAACCCTGACGGTGCGCTATACTGTGGTGGTCCTCAATATAGCTGAGAATGTGGCCGGGGTGGGAGACCTGAACAATACGGCGGAATGGTCCTGGGATGGCGGCAGCCTGGCGGATTCGGCGGCCCCTGTGGAGATCATCGAGCCCGACCTGAGCATTCGCAAGGAGGCGGATCCCACCGTGGCGCCCCTCGGCACCCCGATCACCTTCACCCTGAGCATCGCCCACACCGCGGAGAGTTCAGCGGACGCCTTTGATGTGGTGGTCACCGATGTGCTTCCGCCCGGCTTGTCCTATGCCGGGAACGTGACCCTGACCGGTCTGCCCTATGACAGCCTGGATTACGACGATGCGACGGACACCCTTACGTTCTACTGGGCGCGCTTTGGTCTGACGGACACGGTCACCATCACCTTTGATGCGATCTTCGTTGGCCCGCCGGATGTGACCAACCAGGCCAGCGTGGCCTGGACCAGCCTGCCCCTGGACCCCGGGGTGCAGTCGGGTTACAATCCCAATTCAACCGAGCGGGATTACGACCCCCTGGATGAGGCCGGGATCAATTCCTATGGCGCCAGCAGCAATGTGGTCCTGACCGTGCCGGAGCTGCCCGAAACGGGCTTCGCCCCCGGGGTGGTCACCCCGCTGCCCGCAGCGCCGGCGGCGGTTCCCCAGGCCGATTTTGCGCTGGAGATTCCTGATCTGGGCCTGGCCCTGCCCGTGCTGGGCATCCCCCTGGACGCGGGGGGCTGGGACCTGACCTGGCTGGGCGAAAACGCCGGCTATCTGGAAGGCAGCGCCTATCCGACCGAGGTGGGCAACACCGTCATCACGGCCCATGTCTCCCTGCCCAATGGCGAGGCCGGACCCTTCGTGGATCTGGAATCCCTGAAATGGGGCCAGGAGATCCGCCTTGAATCCGATGGTGTGATCTATGTGTATGCCGTGCGCCGGAATTACACCGTCTTGCCCGACAACCTGTCCCTCTTTGCGGAGGACGGGTATGCCTGGCTGACCCTCCTCACCTGCAAGGATTTTGATCCTGAGAGCGGGGTCTACCTGCGGCGGGTGGTGGTGCAGGCTGTGCTGGTGGAGGTGATCGGGGAGTAGTGGGATGTGCGGGTGCGCAGCGCAAAATGCAGGGGATGACCGGGATCCGGGATACCCTTCACGCCCCAAATTCCGTGGTTCTCAAAAAACCGCTGCCCATCCTGCAGTTCACCTGACGGACGTCCTTCCCCTGAAGCGGCAGGGGCAGGGCCGAGGATCGGGTGGGTCCGGCCGAGTCACGGCGCGGCAGCGCGCTGCCTGCCCCATACCCCATCCCCTCTTTGCATCCTGGTTACCGATCTCCTGTCGGTGCAGAGTCTCGTCATGTCTCAGGGTTTTCCGCCCTTCTTTGCAGGTCTTGCGCTGACTCTTCCCTGGGGTGGTAAGATATTCCTCAATGACAGTCACCATCCCCAGGGAAGCTGAGGACCGTATGCCCCTTTCCGGAAACAGAACCTATGTCGGCTTTGGCCTTGGCCCGATCCAGATCGGGCTGTTTCTGTACGAAGCCTATCGCTCGGGCAATTTCGGCCGGCTGGTGACCGCGGAGGTGAACCCGGATCTGGTCTCCGCTCTGCGACGCGCCGGCGGGCGGGTGCGGTTCAATATCGCCCACCAGGACCATCTGGAGGCGGTCTCCCTTGAGGGAATCGAGGTGTATGACCCCCGGGAGCCGGCCGACCGGGAGGAGTTGATCTCTGCTGTCAGCGCGGCGGATGAGATCGGCACTGCGGTGCCCAGCGTCGCCAGCTTCACCGCCGGGGGCTCCGGCAGCATCCAGCGCCTGCTGGCCCAGGGATTGGCGCGCAAGGCTGCGGCGGGGGGGCCGCCCTGTGCGGTCTATGCGGCGGAGAACCACAACCGCGCCGCGCAGATCCTGGCGGAATGTGTCCACCCGCCCGACGGCGCGGCCGTTCAGTTTGTGAACACCGTCATCGGCAAGATGAGCCAGTCGGTTCCCCTGGCCCGGGGTTCTGAAGCCCGGGGCTTGGCGCCCCTTGCGCCGGGTTATCCCCGGGCTGTTCTGGTGGAATCCTTCAACCGGATCCTGATTTCCCGGGTCCGCCTTCCCGCCCCCTATACCCGGGGCCTGGCTGTGTTTGAGGAGAAACCGGATCTGCTGCCCTTCGAGGAGGCCAAGCTCTTCGGGCACAACGCCATCCACACCCTCCTGGGCTGCCTGGGCGCCTGCCTGGGGATCGGCTGGGCCCCGGAACTGTCGGAGCGCCCTGCTGTCCTGGCGGTTGCCCGGGACGCCTTTGTGGGGGAAACCGGCGCGGCCCTGTGCAGGAAATATGGGGGCAGCGATTCCCTCTTCACGCCTCGGGGCATGGCGCAGTATGCGGAAGACCTGATGGCGCGGATGGTCAACCCCTTTCTTCGGGATCGGGTGGACCGCTTGATTCGTGATTTGCCCAGAAAATTGGGGTGGGAGGATCGTTTCATTGGCGCCATCCGGCTGTGTTTGTCCCAGGACTCGGCGCCGGAAAGGCTGGCCTTTGGCGCTGCGGCCGCCCTCTTCCTGCAGGGGAACCGGGACCCCGGGGGCATCCCGGAGTCCCTGGCGGGTTTGCGGACCCGCTGGCAGGCCGAGGGAAGAGACCCGGTGGAGATGAAGGCGGTCACCGCCTGCCTGGTGCGCGGCGCAGAGGCATTCCTGGGATGGCAGGCCAGCGGATTTTCACCCGACTGCCTGCCCCAGGGGCCGGACTAGGTTTCGTCCGTTTCGATGGGCAGCAGCATTGTCCGCAGGAGTTCTTCCTCGGCTGCGTTGGTCCACTCACAGCCGTTCTTCAATTTGGCATACACGCTGGGGAGCGTTTTTTCCAGGTCGGCCAGCCCCGTCAGGGGCAGGGGGCGCAGGTGGGGATAGATCACGATCTTGCCCGGGAAGCTGCCATCCCGCACCGCCTTTAGTCCGGCGGGCACCGCCTCCAGGGAGCCGATAGCGGCCACGGAGCGGTTGGTGGCAAGCTTTCCGGCTTCCACCTTGTGCAGCACGGCGGTCATATCCTCGATGGTGGAAGCCGAGTGGCCGATCAGGCGGACGTTCTCAGCACAGATCTGGTTGTAATCCACCCCGGCGCGGTTCCCCCGGGGGATTCCGGCGAAGATGTTCATCACCCCGCCCTCGGCCAGATAGTCAACACATTCGGAAACCAGGGCTGGAATTGGCGCGAGGATGAGGATGTCGTCAAAGCCATCTTCCCGGAAGGGGGCCATTGCTTCGGCATAGGTCTCAGGCTCCCGGGGGTTGACGCAGTCCCAGGCGATTCCAGCGGCGGCCGCTTCGGCAGCGAAGGTCTCCGTAAGCTGGGCCAGGCGTTCCGGGTTGACATCGGAACAGACGATCCGGGCGGGTTTGGATTCCCCGGACAGGGCCCGTTGGACGTGCATTCTTCCCATGGGGCCGCCGGCGCCGACGAAGAGGACCTGCCCCCCTGCTTTGAGCTCCGAGGTTGGGATCGGGCGGCGGCGATAGAGCGCGGCCAGGTCGGGATCGTCCCCGCCGATGAAGAGCCAGCGGTTGTAGTGAATGCAGCCCACGTCCAGGTTGACGCGACCCTCGATGGGCCGCTCACAGGCCGCGGCCAGGATGCCGTGAAAGGCGAGGCGGCCGGACGCTTCTTCGATCCCTTCGCTGGCGGGGTCCAGGAGGAAAATGTCATCAAATTTCAGATCCTCCGGGGGGGAGTCCCCTTCAATGACGCGGATGCCCAGCTCCCCGGCCCTGGTGCGCAGCCAGCGTCCCAGAGGGCCGTCCATGCGGGTGAGGGCGATGGCGGCCGGGTGGGCGGATGCATCAAAACCCCGGGAGATGGTCAGCGCCCGACCGGATTCCGGCCCGATGAACCAGGCTGTCCCCTGGTCTTTGATCCCCTCGCGGTAGGAGAGGGTGTAGGCGGCATTGACACAGGCCCAGGGTTCGGAGAGGGCCGATTCCGCGTAACCCGTTTCGGGCTGCACCGGGATCAGATAGCTGCCGGCATCGCCGTCAATGATCCGCAGGTCAATTTTGTGGAATTCTGACAGCCCGCCCTGGAACTCGTAGCCGTAGGCGTAGTTCACACCGTCCACGTGAATCTCCGCCTGGAGGATGAAACGGTCCCCGGGCTTGAATTGGTCTTTGAGATTTTCTCCCACGACCACCACGGTGAGGGCCACCTCGTGGCCCAGGACGACGGGGTCTTCGGCCATGTTACGGTAGATGCGGGGATGGTTCTGCCCGGCGCGGATCACCTTGATGTCGGAAAAGCACAGGCTGCAGGCATCGTGGCGGATGATCATCTCATCAGGCCCGCAGTCCGGCATAGGGATGGGCAGCATCTGGCCCTCGCGTCCCAGGTTTTCAAAGCCGGCGCCATAGAGGGGCCAGACCCGGTAGGATTTTCTTTGGGGCAGGACGCCCTGTTTGAATTTTGCATAGGTTTCGGTCATGGGTCCCTTCTCTCGGTGTGGGTGGGAGGATATGCTGTCTATATGATATCAGATGTTTGGGGGAAATCGGGGTTTTTTGGGCGTTGCGGCGGTGCAGCAGCCCCGCAGGTCGGGAGGAGATGGCGAATGGGGCCGTGGGTGTGGCGATTTCAATCCTGGGATGGGGCAAAGGGACGCTGCGCACCGAAAACGGGAGGCTGCACCGGTTTTGTGCATATCCTGCAACGGACTCCCGGGCAGCGCGTTATAATGGTGCCATGGTGAAAAACAACATGCACCCCCAACCCGGTCCTCTGGATGGCCTGGCCAATGCAATCTGGCCTGTGCTCTCCCCCCTGTATAATTTTCGCAATATCCTCTATGGCCTCCTCTTTCTGGCCTATGTCCGCTTGGTTCATCCCCGCCTTCTGGATTTACTGTCCCACTCCCGGGAGACTGGCGCGCCCTTTGTTTTTCTTGGCCTGGTCCTGCTCGGTTTTCAGCTCTGGGAACTGGCCGGGATATGGTTGAAATTGCCCCTGACCCAGCAGCGAATCCGGGAGCAGCCCAACCCATCGGTGGGGGCTAAATTATTTGTTGGCATCGCCCAGCTTTCCCATCTCTTTTTGGCTTTGGTGATTTTGAACAATATCCTGCCATTGTTCGGGTTGAGGAGAATCTGTTTTGATTATGACACCCGCTTTGTCGCTTGCGCTCTCTCCACGGGGGCCTTTCTGGCTGTGGTTATCAAGGAACTGGTCATACTGATTCTCATTTTTCGCGAGAAAGAGCCGCCGGCCTTTGACCTGAACAGGTCCCTGGTGAAGATCCGCGAGATGGCCGGGGAGGCTTTTCTCCTGGCCTTTGGGATGGTCGGTTTCACCCTGAGCTGGAATGGGCTGCTGAACACCCTTGACCCGGCGGAGGCGGTTGAGCCCTATGTCATCTGGATTGTCGGCATGCTTTTGTTCATGCTGCTTTATCCTGCTTCCCGCATGGTGTTCACCATGGAAGAGTGGCTGGTGAAACAGCCCTGGCTCAATCGCCTCCTCACCCTGGTGTTTTTCCTGATCACCATGGCGGCCTCCCTGGCGGAGGTGCCCGGTTTGCTCTGAAGGGAGGCCCTAGACCCCGGAGACACCCCCTTGGGCCCTCCCTTTATCAACCCCCACGCACCAATCGCCATTCCCTTGAACTTGTCAGTCCGGCTAAACTAATATACAATGGGATTGAAGCCCAACCCCCGGAGGTGTAAATGGATCGGCGGACAGAAATCCAAATCAAACAGGATCGTGTCAACGGCTACCTCAACAGCCGCCAACTGGACGGCGTTTATCTGACCAGCGTGGCGAACTTTGCCTGGTTGACAGGCGGCGGTGATTCCCATGTGGAGAATCACAGCAAATTCGGGGTAGCTTCTTTATTATTGACAAAAAGCAAACGTTTTCTTTTAACCAACAACATTGAAATGGAGCGGATTCTCACCGAACAGCTCTCCGATGCAGCCGATCTCTTTGAGCCGGTTGTTTATGACTGGTTTGACCCCGAGGGTGAGACCGCCGCCCTGGGGGACCTGACCCGGAGTTTGGCGGTAGAAGCCGACGCGCCGGTGGGGGGGCTGGCGCATCTGGAATCGGACTTCAGCGCCCTGCGGTATACCCTGACCGAACCTGAGGTGGAACGCTGTCGCTGGCTGGGCGCGACGACCGCCGAGGCGGTGGAAGCCGCCGCCCGCGCCATCACCCCGGGCATGACCGAGTTTGAGATCGAAGCGGTGATGTCCTCGGAGATCACCCGGCGGGGGATTCAACCGGTGGTCTTGCTGGTGGCGGGTGACGAACGCAACCAGCGTTATCGGCATCCGGTCCCGTCCGGCCAGGTCTTCACCCGGTTTGCCAAGCTGGTTTGCTGCGCCCGAAAATGGGGCCTGATCACGGCCCTGACCCGCTGCGTCCATGTGGGGCAGATCCCGGATGACCTGCGGAAAAAGCAGCAGGATGTGGCCGCTGTGGATGCGGCCTATCTCCATGCCACCAGGCCGGGCGCAACGGCAGGCGACATCATCGAGGCCGGCCAGGCAGCCTATCAGGCGGCCGGCTATCCGCAGGAATGGCGCAGGCACCACCAGGGCGGGGCCATCGGCTATGAGGCCCGGGAGTATATCGCCGTTTCCGGCTCCCGGGAAATGGTCCGCTCGCCCCAGGCCTTTGCCTGGAATCCCAGCATCCATGGGAACAAATCCGAGGATACGATCCTCGTTTCCGAGGCGGGGCTGGAGGTCACCACCGCAACAGGGAGCTGGCCGACCATCCCGATTGACGTGCAGGGCGAAACCTATCATCGCCCGGATATATTAGTACACTGATCCACACCCTGGCAACCCTTGACATGAAAAGAGGAACACATTGATGACAGTTCAAAAGCCCACCACAGCGGAGATCATCCGCAGAGCCAACCAGTTGAATCTGGCCGTTCCGGCCTTCAATATTCCCTATCTGCCGATGATGGAGCCGACCGTCAAAGCCATCGTTGATTGCCGCTCCTTTGCCCTCATCGAAGTCGCCCGGCTGGAATGGGAAAAATTCGAAAGCCGGAGCCCCGCAGCCGTGTTGGAGGAATATCACCGCTGGCAGCACCCCTGCCACATGCGCATTCATCTGGACCATGTTCCGGTGATTGATGAGGATGGGCTGAAGGTGGATTATCTCACCATTATCCGGGATGCCATCGCCATCGGGTATGAGTCGGTGATGGTAGATGGCTCCCGCCTGAGCCTGGAGGAGAACATCGCCGCCTCCCGGCAGGTGGCGGAGCTGGCCCACGGGGCCGGGGTGGCCTGCGAAGCGGAGCTGGGGGCCGTGCTGGGCCACGAGGCCGGGCCTTTGCCTCCCTATGAGGAGCTGTTTGCAACCGGCAAGGGCTTCACGGACGTGGACGAAGCCCGCCGCTTTGTGGAAGAAACCGGCGTGGATTGGCTTTCGGTGGCCGTTGGCAATATCCACGGCAATATCTCCAAAGCCAAAAAGGACCAGAAAAAGCTCCAGGCCCGGCTGGATCTGGACCACCTGGCCAAACTGGCGGATGCCACCGGCATCCCCCTGGTGCTCCATGGCGGTTCCGGGGTCCAGCAGGAATATGTGCTCAAGGCGACCCAGCAGGGCATGACCAAAATCAACATTGGCACGGACATCCGCCAGCCCTATGAGGTCGCTTTGAAGGAGACCGGGGATGTTGAAAAAGCCAAGCAGGCGGTCTATGACCGCACCTGCTGGATCCTGACGGAGTATCTTCAGATCGAAAATTCACAAGAAGAATTGATGCGGGATGGTTGCTGATGCGTTTGCTGGGCATTGATATCGGAACGACCGGGTGCAAATCGGCGGTTTTCTCGGAGGACGGGACGCTCCTGGCCTTGGCCTATCGCGAATATGACCCCCGCAGCCCCCGGCCGGGGTGGGCGGAGCTGGATTCCCGGGAGGTGTGGCAGAAGGCCCGGGAAACTATCGCGGCCGTGGCGGAAACCCCGGGGATAGCTCCCATCCGGGCCCTGGCGGTGGCCTCCCTGGGGGAGGCCGTTGTGCCGGTGACCTGGGACCGGGAGGTCCTGGGCCCTTCGTTGCTGAATTACGACCTGCGCGGCCAGGAATATGCCCCCCGGCTGGCGGAGGCCCTGCCGGATGAAAGTCTCTATCCGGTGGCCGGGGTGCCCTTCGGCAACCATTTCAGCCTGCCCAAATTGATGTGGATCAAAGAGCACGACCCGGCGCTGTACGGCCGGGCCGATTTTTTCCTCCCCTGGACGAGCTTCATCTCCTTCATGCTGGGGGCCGATCCGGCCGTGGATTATTCCCTGGCCAGCCGCACCCTCCTGTTTGACCTGAACCGGGAGGACTGGTCGGAGCGCCTCCTGTCCGTTTCCGGTCTGGACCGGGAGAAGCTGCCAACGCCCGTCCAGGCCGGGACGGTGATCGGGCAGGTCTCGGATGCGATGGCGGATGCTCTGCACCTGCCCCGGGGACTGCCGATTGTGATCGGCGCGCACGACCAGTGCGCCAACGCTGTGGGCTGCGGCGCCATTGACCCCGGCCAGGCTATGCTGGGCATGGGCACCTTCACCTGTGCGGTTCCCGTCTATGCCCGGCGTCGCGACCCCGCCCGGCTGATCCCCCTGGGGGTCAACACCGAGCACCACGCCGTGCCGGGGCGTTTTGTCTCCTTCGTTTTCAATCAGGGCGGGTCGGTTGTCAAATGGTTCCGGGACACCTTCGCCGGGGTAGAAAAGCGGCTCTGCGCCGAGGCGGGGGAGGATGTCTACACCCGCCTGTTTGCTGAGGCGCCCCCCGGCCCGAGCAGCCTGGTGTTCCTGCCCTATTTTTCCACTACCGGGCTGCCGGATTTTTCTCCGGAAACCTCCGGCGTGATGACCGGGCTGCGGTTGACGACCAGCCGCGGCGAGATCCTGAAGGGCATCATCGAGAGCATTATCCTGGATCTGAAAATGACCCTCGAGCCCCTCGGGGAGAGCGGCCTGACCGTGGATGGGTTCATCGCGGTGGGCGGAGGGAGCAAATCGGAAACCTGGATGCAGGTTTGCGCGGATATTTTGGGCTGTTCGATCCGCCCGGCCCGGGCGGCCGAGGGCGGGGCCCTGGGCTCCGCCATCATCGCCGCGGTGGGCAGCGGGCTGTTTGCGGATTATGCTGAGGGGGTTGAGGCCATGGTGCGGGTGGGCCGCGGTTTTGAGCCCAACCGGGAAAATCAGGCCGTCTACCGGGCGCGCTTTGAACAATTCCTGGAATTACGAAACCGGCTGGATCCCTTTCTGCAGGAGCTGGCCCAGGAAACCCTGGCAGGCGGGAGCTGAACGGATTGACTGCGGTTGCAGGAGAGCCCTTTTTGCCCGCTGCAGGAAAACGTTTTCTTTAGTGAAAAAAGGAGAAATTGATGATGAACGGTACAATGAAGGCGCAAATGTTTTACGAGCCTATGCACATGGAATTGATCGAGATGGATATCCCGGAAGTCGCCATGGATGAGGTCCTGCTGAAGGTCAAGGCCTGCGGGATCTGCGGTTCGGATGTGGCCTATTTCTTTGGCCGCAGCCCCCTGGAGACGGCGGATGGCAAGGGACCCCTGATTTTGGGCCATGAGTTTTCCGGCGAAATTGTCGAGATGGGGGCGCTGGCCGAGGCCAACAGCGGCTTTGCCCTTGGCGATCGGGTCATGGGGAACCCTGTGCGGGAGTGCATGGCCTGCCAGTACTGCGCCCAGACGGCGGTGAACCTGTGCGAGAACAAGCGTGTCAAGGGCGTCAGCGTGCACGGCGCCTTTGCGGAATATGTCACCATGCCCTACACTCACATTTACAAAATTCCGGAGGGTATCCGCTATTCTGAAGGGGCTCTGTGCGAGCCTCTGGCCTGCGGCACCAACGGCGTCAACACCCTGGACGTCCAGTTGGGGGACTTTGTGGTCTTGTTCGGGCCGGGCGCAATTGGTTTGATGCAGCTTCAGTTGATCAGGGCCCGGGGCGCCGGCACGATTGTGGTGGTCGGTATATTGGATTTTGGCCTGGAGAAGGCCCTTGACCTGGGGGCGGATGTGGTCTTCAACACCGCAGATGCGGAATCGCCTTATTATTGTGAGGATCTGCCGGCGGAGATCGCCCGGCTGACGGATGGGCAGATGGCCAACCGGGTCATTGTCCCCACCTCGGCCAAGCCGGCCCTGCAGGGCGCCCTGGCGGTTTCGGGGAACCGGGCCACCATCGTGTATTTCGGTCTGCCCTCGGAGACGGAGGTGCTGGAGGTGCCCTTGCTCGACTTCCTGACCAAGGACAAATCCATTCTTTCGTCCTGGCTGGCCCCCTTCACCTGGAACACGGCCCAGGCGGCCATGCGCAGCGGCAGGCTGCAGATTGGCAAGCTGATCACCCATACCTTCACCCTGGAGGAGTTGGAAGCGGGGATCCGCTTCATGGATGACAAGACCCAAACGGAGAAGATCAAATCCGTGGTTGTTTTCGATTGAATCACCTGAGATGATTGGAGAGGATATATCTGATGGATACGTTAACCTTTGCTTTGTTTTTCGGCAACCGCGGGTTTTTCCCGGGGGAGCTGGTGGCTTCCGCCCGGGAAGAGGTCCGGGCGGCTGTTGAGGCCCTGGGGCATGAAACCCTGGTGCTGGATCCGGACCGGACCCGCTTTGGCGCGGTGGAGACCATTGAAGAGGGAAAGATCTACGCTCAGTTCCTGGAAGAGCACCGGGGAGAATATGACGGCGTGATCCTGTCCCTGCCGAATTTTGGGGATGAGAACGGCGCTTCGGTGGCATTGCGGGATTGCGATGTTCCCATCCTGATTCAGGCCTATCCGGACGAGGCCGGGAAGATGGACTTCAGCCACCGGCGGGACGCTTTCTGCGGCAAGATCTCTATCGCCGATGTCTTTGGCCAGTGCGGGATCAAGTTCACCGTGTTTGAGCCCCACACCTGCCACCCGTCCAGCGACGCCTTCCGGGAACAACTGATCACCTTTGCCAGCGTCTGCAATGTCGTTCGCAAGATGCGCCGGATGACGGTGGGGTCCGTAGGCATTCGGCCGACGGCCTTCAAGACCATCCGCTTTGATGAGATCGCCCTGCAAAAGAAGGGCATCACCGTGGAGGCCTTTGATCTGCTGCAGTTAATTGAGCTGATGGATGCAGTGGATCCGGAATCGGACCAATTTGCCCGGGCCTACGACCTGGTGCGCCAGTCTGCGGATTTGAGCCAGGTGCCTGAGGACCGGGTGGAGAAATTCGCCCGGCTCTATCTGGGGTTGAAGGAACTGGCGGCGGCCTATGATCTGGATGCGATCGCCATCCGCTGCTGGAGCGACATGCAGAACACCCTGGGGATCACGCCCTGCCTGGTGAATGGGCTGTTTGATCAGGAGGGAATCCCTGTGGCCTGCGAGACGGATGTGTGCAACGCCATTTCGATGTTCGCCCTGCATGCCGCCTCCGGGGAGCCGCCGATCTGCATGGACTGGAACAACAATTTTGGTTCCGAGCCCAACAAGTGCATATTGTTCCATTGCGGCAACGTGGCCCCGAACCAGATGACGGCTGAGGGGCGGGTTATCTCCCATGTGATGCTGGACAAGGGCCAGGAAGAGCTGGGCGGGGTCGCCTGGGGCTGCAACCAGGGCCGGATTAAACCGGGCCCCCTGACCTACCTGAGCAGCAAGACCCTGGACGGTCAGGTGACCTTCTATCTCGGGGAGGGGCGGGTTACCGGGGAACCCATTGAAGAGGCCTTTTTCGGCTGCGCCGGGGTGGTTGAGATCCCCGATCTCCAGCGGGTGCTGCTGGGGGTTTGCAAGGGCGGTTACCGCCACCATGTCAGCATGGCCCGGGCCCATGTGGAAAAGGCCCTGCGGGAAGCCTTTACGACCTACCTCGGTTTCGGCATTGAGGATTTTTAGGGCGGCGGGCTCGGTCTGCGGGTCGGACTTCCGGCCCGCAGACCGTTTAAAGGGGGGCAAAAGCCCATTCTCTTAATTAATTGATAACAATTTCTTAAAAGACCTTGACATTTCTGAAAATGTTTTATAGAATGAAATCAGTTGCGCAATCGTTTGCGCAAATGTTTTACAGCGGTTTCTCTCCAATATGTTAACAGACAGGCATTATTTCTTAAAAAAACGTGCAGCACACCCAGGAGATCCCTTTTCACCCCATAGGAGGAAGAACGTCATGAAGCAGTTTGAGCAGGATTTATCGCTTGAGGCCAGGACGCAAGAGATTGAGAGCAAAGTGAACGCGCTGCGAGAGGTCATGCAGGACGAGGGCCTTGAGGGCATGTATATTTCCAAACAGGAGCATTTTGCGTGGATTACTGCGGGTGGCGACAACATCGTCACTCGTTTTGTTGAGGATGGGGTTTGCGCCATTTTCATCACCATGGAAGGGCGGTACTTCATCTGCAACAACATTGAAACCCAGCGCTTCAAAGACGAAGAGCGCCTGGACCAACTCGGCTTTGAAGAGCGCTCCATGTGGTGGTATGAAAACCGGACCTTGGAATTCATCAACGATCTGATCGGCCCGGAGGCTCCCTTTGCGTCCGATGTGCCCATGGACCGGGCCACCAACGCCAACGGCATTCTGCGCGCCCACGAGATGGTTCTGACGGATAATGAGATCGGGCGCTATCTTCATCTCGGCAAGGCCTTCGCCGAGACCATTGAGGCCTTCATGGCCACCATCAAACCCGGGGACAGCGAGTTGGAAATTGCCGGCCGTCTGGGCGCCCGGATGTGGGAGAATGGCCTGGAGCCCGTGCTGTTCCTGATCGCCGCGGATGACCGGATTTACAAATATCGCCATCCGATTCCCACCGAGAAGAAACTGGATAAATATCTGATGATCTCCTGCAACTGCCGGTATAAGGGCCTGGTCACCAAGATCACCCGCATGCTCCACTTCGGCAAGATCCCGGCCGACCTGCAGGAGCAGTATCGTCAGACGGCCGCTATCGAAAACGCTATGGCCGCCGCAACCAAACCGGGTGTGGATGATCTGGTTCCCTTCAACATCGCCAAAAAGATGTATGCCGAATTTGGCTATCCGGAGATGTGGAAGGTTCACCACCAGGGCGGGCCCCAGAGCTATACCAATGGTTTCTACCTGATCACCGAGGACACCCATAACATCATCCAGTTGCACCAGTGCTATGGCTATAACCCCTCCATCACGGGCACCAAGACGGAGGACGGCTTCATCGTCACCGAAGAGGGCCCGCTGTTCATCACCTACCCGGTCACCTTCCCGGCCCTCAAAGAAGAGATTGACGGCGTGGAATATGTCCGGCCGGGCATCCTGGAAATTGTCTGAAAGCGCCTGATTGCGCCCGGGATTGCATTTTCAGGCAATCCCGGGCGGCCTGAAAAGGGCTCCTGCATCCCGATGCAGCCCCAATTGGTTGTGGAGGATTTTGTGAGTGACACGATACTGACCCTGCAAAACATCACGAAGGAATTTCCAGGCGTGGTTGCCCTGGACAATGTGTCCTTCGACCTGCGAAAGAATGAAGTTCACGTTCTGATCGGCGAGAATGGCGCCGGGAAGTCCACCCTGATGAAGGTCCTGACGGGAGTCTATCAACCCGACAGCGGGAAGATCATCCTGCATGATGAGGTCGTCAAGTTCAACAACACCCGCCAGGCCCAGGAAAAGGGCATCGCCATCATCTTCCAGGAGTTCAACCTGGTGCCGAATCTGACCGTGGCCCAGAACATCTTCCTGGGGCGGGAGCCCCGCAACAAGCTGGGCCTGATTGACATGAAAAAGCAGGTGCAGGAATCCCAGCGCCTGCTGGACTTCCTGCAGGCCGACATTGATCCAAACGCCCAGGTGAGCACCCTGGGCGTGGCCCACCAACAGCTTGTGGAGGTGGCCAAGGCCCTTTCAGTCAACGCCGAGATCCTCGTGATGGATGAACCCACGGCCGCCCTGAGCGAACGGGAAATCGAAACCCTCTTCAAGATCATCAAAAACCTGCAGGAAAATGGCGTCTCGGTCATTTACATTTCCCACCGCATGCAGGAGCTCAAGGTGGTTGGCGACCGGATCACCGTGCTGCGGGATGGACAGACTATTGGCACCCGGGATGCGGAAAACGCCGAGCTGGATGATCTGATCCGGATGATGGTGGGGCGCGAGATCAGCAAGGTGCGCATCCGGGAGAAGAACACCGCTGCCGAGGAGGTTGTCCTGGCGGTTCAAAACCTGTCCCATGGGGATCTGCTCACGGACATCAGTATGCGGGTCCATGCCGGTGAGATTGTTGGCCTGGCGGGCCTGGTTGGGTCCGGGCGGACGGAGCTTGCCCAGGTGATCTATGGCATCTCCAAAAAGGACGAGGGCGAGGTGCTGATCTGCGGCGAGAGGGCCGGCCTTTCCCCGATGAAGAGCATCAAGCAGCGGATGGGTTTCCTGTCCGAAGACCGCAAACGATACGGCCTCTCCACCAACCTGCCGATCAAGGTGAATATCACCCACGCCAGCCTGCGTAAGGTGTTCCCCTCCGGGGTGATCAATGAGAAGAAAGAACACGCCATTGCCATGGAATACCGCGAGCAGCTTCGGATTGCCACGCCGGATGTCACCCGCAACGTGGTGGCCCTCTCCGGGGGCAACCAGCAGAAGGTCATCCTGGCGAAGTGGTTGTGCACCAATTCCCAGTTCATGATCTTTGACGAGCCCACCCGGGGCATTGATGTGGGCGCTAAGGAAGAGATTCACAACCTGATCAACGATCTGGCCTCCCAGGGGGTGGGGATTTTGATGATCTCATCGGATCTGCCGGAGATCATGACCCTCTCCGACCGGATCTATGTGATGCGGGACGGCCGCATTGTCAAGGAGTTGGATGGGTATGACACCACCCAGGAAGAAGTGATCGCCTATGCCGTTGGAGGTAAAGAATAATGATTGAATCCAAAAAAGCCGCCCAGAAGATAACCTTCCGGGAGATCCTCAACAAGCTCCCCCTGACCATCTTCCTGTGGATTGTGATTCTGGTGCTGTTTTCCCTCCTGACAGATAAGTTCATGACGGTCTCGAATATGTTCAACATCATTGTTCAGGTATCCTCGGGGGTCGGCATTGTGGCCCTGGCCTCCTTCATGGCGATCTGCTCCACCGGCGTGGATCTTTCCCTGGGGGGCACGGTGGCCGTATCCGGGATGGTGGCTGGAAAGATTCTCATCTGGGATCTGCCCTTCCTCAACGCCATCCGGGATTCCAGCCAGGTTCTGCTGATTGCCATCGCCATCGGCGCGGCGCTGCTGGTTGGGTTGGCTGTCGGGGCCATCAACGGCTGGATCCTGTCCAAGACAAAGATCCCGGCCTTCATCATCACCCTGGCGATGCTGCGGGTGGGGGAGACCCTGGCGCGGGTGATCGGTTCCGGAACGTCCATCCGCATCACCAATGACATGTTCAAGTTCATCGGGGGCGGTTCCCTGGCCAGCGTCACCATTGACGAGCGCAGCATCGGGATCCTGCCGATCTCCATGCTGATCATGATTCCCCTGTACATCCTCTTCCAGATCCTGATGAAGCACACCCGCTTTGGGACCTATGTCTACGCCATTGGCGGCAACAACGAGGCCGCGGTGCTTTCCGGCATCAACGTGGACCGGACCCGCTTTATGGTCTTTTTCATCAATGGTCTGCTGGCGGCCATTGCCGGGGTGGTGCTGGCCTCCCGGCTGGCTTCCTCAATCGCCTCCACCGGGTTGGGGCTGGAATTTGATGGGATTGCAGCGGCCGTGGTGGGGGGCGCGGCCATGTCGGGCGGCAAGAGTACGCCCCTGCGGACCCTGATCGGCGCGTTCATGATCGGCGCCCTGCGCAATGGCCTCAACCTGATCGGCATGCAGAACTCCATCCAGATGATCACCATTGGCCTGGTGATGGGCGCAATTGTGGCGGTGGACGCCCTGCGCTCGGAGGATAAATAAACCGTGGACAAGCAGACTGATCCCAAAGAGCTGTCCGACGATCTGACAAAGCAAAGGTTTTCAATGGAACAGTTTAACACAGTGATATCAAAGATTGCAGAGGGTTTCCGCAAAAATATCGAAGATATTTCCCGGGTCTTTGTCCTGGTTCTGCTTTTCGTCGCCCTCATCATCGTCTCCCCGCAGTTTGTGAATGTCACCAACCTGCTCAATGTGCTGCGGGTCGCCTCCCTCAACCTTATCCTGGCCACGGGTATGGCTCTGACCATGCTGGTTTCGGGCATTGATCTGTCCATCGGTTCGGTGATCGCCCTTTCAACAATGATGTTCGGGCAGTATTTCCAGGAGGGGCGGACGATCATGGAAATGGTCTTCGGCATCGGCGGGATCCTGGTCCTCAGCGCCTTTGTCGGTGCGATCAACGGGTTCAATGTGGCGGTGGTTGGCCTGCCTGCCTTCATTGCCACATTTGCCATGGGCCAGGTCACCCGGGGCTATTCCTATTATCTCTCCAAGGGCATCGTGTTTGCCAAGTTCACCGAGGTTTTCCAGTTCATCGGCGGCGGGTATTTGTTCGGGATTCCCATGCCCGTGATCTTTGCCGGCATATTGCTCCTGGCGGTGGGATTCATGCTGAACAAAACCAATTTTGGCCGCCGGATCTATGCGGTGGGCTCTAACAAGGAAGCGGCCAGATATTCGGGGATCAATGTCAAACAAACCCTGATCCTGACATACATGCTTTCGGCCCTAATCGCCGGCTTTGGCGGCATCATCTATCTCTCCCGCCTGAACGCGGCTGAGGCCAATATCGGTCTGGATTTTCCCCTCCAGGCGATTTCGGCCGCGGCCATCGGCGGCATCAGCTTCAAAGGCGGCAAGGGCAATGTGTTTGGCATCATCGTTGGCGCCCTGATGCTGACCCTGGTCACCAATGGGATGAACCTGCTGGGCATTGATTCAGACTGGCAGATGGGGATCACGGGTTTGATCATCATCATCGGCGTTCTCATAGATCGCAGTTACGCAAAAAAGAAGGATTAACGGCCCTTACGCCCCACAAAATTTTTTCAGAAAGGAGGTGGTGGCGGAAAATTTTTATCAGATAGAAAGAAAACGTTTTGCTAGATTACCATAAGGAGTTAAGAAGAAATGAACAAGCGAATTCTCGTAATTGCAGTTTTTGTCCTGGTGTTCAGCCTGTTGTTTGGCGCCTGCACACCGGAACCTCCTGCCAATAATCAACCGGAGCCAACCGAGGAAGTGGAGCAGGAAACCGAGGAACCGGCCGAACCCGAGGCTGAGGATGAACCCTATGAGGTGACCCTGATCCTCAAGGACAGCACTTCCGCTGGCTGGCGCTATCTCTCCGCTTCCGCCATTGCGGCCGGCGAAGAGCTTGGCGTGAATGTGACCGAGGTCTCCCCCCTCAACACCCAGGACGCCGAAGAGCAATATCAGATCTTTGAAGATCAGATCGAAAAAGGCGTGGATGCGATCATCATCGCCCCGGTGGACTCAGCGGGCATTGTCCCGGCCATCGAGAAAGCCAACGAAGCTGGCATCCCCGTGTTCTTCACCAACACCCGGGCCTTTGTTGAGGACGAGGAAGACTATGTGTCCTTCATCGGCGTGGAAAATGAGGCTGGCGGCGCGACGGTTGCTGAATATATGCTCAGCCAGTTCCCCGAGGACGAGACCATCAATGTGATCGTCATGAACGGCAACATGGCCGGACAGACCTCCATTGACCGGATCGCCGGGATGTACTCCGTCCTGGACAACGACGAGCGCGTGAACGTCCTGGCCGACCAGGAAGCGAAATTCTCCCGCGCCCAGGCCCAGGAGACGATGGAAAACTTCCTCGTGCGCTTTGAGGATATTGACCTGGTGCTGGCCCTGAACGACGAAATGGCCATCGGCGCCTACAACGCCATCGAGGCTGCTGGCCGTGCGGATGAGATGCTCATCTCCGGTTTTGACGGCGCCCCCGAAGGCCTCCAGGCGATTCTGGATGGCAACATTGTGGCCACCCTGTCCCAGGACCTGCCCGCCCAGGGCTCTGAAGCCGTTGCGGCGGTCAAGACCTATCTGGACGGCGGCGAGGTTGACAAGTGG
>DAOTUG010000004.1:0-23573 GCA_034437335.1 Anaerolineaceae bacterium | reverse complement strand
CTCGTGTGATATGAGGATAAGCGATTGTGGGCGGAGGTTCAAGCCGTTAAAAGCGGCTAAGCGAGGGTGATTTTTGCCGGAAGCGGCAAAGGGGAAGGGAAACTAAAAAGGGCTGCCGGGAGGATGGCGGCCCAAGGCATGTTGGGCTTGCGCAGATGGCTGCATCAGATGCCTGCAAGCGCGGCGAGCGCGGGCCTCCTGGTCCTTTGCACTACGCTGAAGCGCCTTGAGGGCGCTCAGCTTGTGATGCCCCTCTGCTTGTGCGGGCGCTCAGCTTGTGAGGGGGCTCAGCTTGCAGGTGGGTGGGGTTTTCCTGGAAAGCGGTGTTGCGATTAATTCATCCGCAACGATGAGCCAGGATGTCGCGATTGCATTCAAGGCGAAGAATTTCTCAAATGCGATTGCCCTGAACGCAACCCCGGGATTACAACTGACCTTGCAACGGGATGTCTTGGAGTCGCGGCCCTCGGGTGGATTTCAGGCCGGGCAGCAAGTGACGGCTGCCGCCTATGTGTTCATTGGTTGAAATTTGACGCATTGCTTGGCTTTTCCGCCTTGTTTTAATATATAATTAGGGACAATGCCTGACCATGGGTTGATTAACCTCAATTTTCTCCCGACACACGAAGGAGAACCCCACTCAGGTATGTGGTGTTTAGCGTGGTTTAAGATATAATAGAGACAATTCTAGAAGGTATCGTTAGTTAACTTATGGAGATGCACTATGGATTTTGAGATCACTGAATATAAGCGAAGCACTGTAATTTACACCAGCGGCCGAATTGACAGCTACACCGCCCCCGAAGTGGAAGAAGCCTTGAACCAATTGATTGAGAAGGGGCAATACAATATCATTTTCGACATGCAGGATGTCACCTTTGTCTCAAGCGCCGGCTGGTGGGCATTGATCCGGGTGCAAAAAGAGGTTAAGAAAATGAACCGGGGTGAGCTTGTTCTTGTCAAGCTGGATGAGCGTATCAAGGAATCCATGGACCTGGTTGGGATTGGCCCTTATTTCAAAGTCTTTGATGATAAGCTTGAGGCGGTGGGCAGCTTCTGATCTGGTTTGTCACCCAGAACAAGCTCGCAGCACCTATTGGGAAAGAAAAAAGAACGACCTTGTGTCGTTCTTTTTTCTTAATCCGTCAGCACCCACTACCGGTAGGCGGTCAGGACTGGTTTAACCGGACCTGTTGGGATCCGTCTGGACTCTCGGAATAAAGTTCTTGATGTGCGCGTTGGATTTTTTCCAGATTCATTTTCACTTTTTTGCGATCATAGGTCAGAAAGCCGTTAACTTCGGTCTCTACATCCGTTGTCTGAGTATAGACGGCGGCTGATAACCCGGCCCGGACCCAGGGGAGCAGCTCTTCTCTCAACAGATGCAGGTAGCCCTGGGTGAGGGCCTCCCTGCTGGGGAATTTTTTATAACCAAACTCTTTTTTCGGCTGCCAGGCATGCTCCGGCATATTCAGACTGTAGCCCCCAAATTCAGAAAGCACCAGGGCGCGCTCCGACTCCAGCTTTGGGTCGGGCAGGGGTTTGAAATAGACATGAAGGCTCTTGAAATCCCCTGCGCCCTGATCGAACCAGCCGCTGGCGTGGTCAACCAGTCGGGTGGGATCCACCTCTTTGGTCCATTTGGCAATCTCAGCGGCGTCGAATTGCCCCCAACCCTCATTGAAGGGAGTCCAGATGGCCAGGGACACCACGTTAAACAGGGATTCGAGGATTTCTTTGTATTCGACCCGGAACTCTGCCCGGTTAGCAGGGTTTCCGCGCCCAAGGCGCCAGTAGAAACGATCATCGCGCAGCCATTTGAAGAGGTTGGCAAAGAAAAACCATACCGGTCTGGGGCTGATGCCGCCGCTGACCATGTCCTGCCACACGATGATTCCGGCCTGGTCGCAGTGCGCATAGTATCGGGCTGGTTCAACCTTGATATGCTTACGGAGCATATTGAATCCGGCTTTCTTGAGGAAGTTAATTTCCCAGCGCATGGCCTCATCGGTTGGGGGGGTGTAGAGACCATCCGGCCAATACCCCTGATCCAGGGGACCGTACAGGAAGCAGGGTGCATTGTTCAGGCAAAAGCGCAAATGCCCTGCGCTGTCCCGACAAAGGCTGAATTTGCGCATTCCAAAATAGCTCATCACCCGGTCATGCGGGATGTTCTTCTCAAGAAGGGTCACTCTTAGGTCATACAGATGGGGGGATTCGGGGCTCCAGAGTTTGGCATTCGGCAGGTGCAGGACAAGGGACTCTCCAGTCAGGGACTCTCCTCCGGCCAAGGGTTGATCCTGATCCATCACCTCCGCTTGCAAGCGCTGCCCGGGACGAGGATGGGCGATTTCAGCCTGAACTGTGAGGGTGGATTTGTCAATGTCCGGCACCAACCTGAGGGAGGCGATGTATGAGTCGGGGACATGCTCCAGCCAGACGGTCTGCCAGATGCCGGAGACGGTTGTATACCAGATGAAGCCCGGATCCCGAACCTGCTTGCCCCGCTGGATCGGTTTGCTGTCGCTGGGATCCCAAACGGAAACGACCAGCTCATTCTCTCCCTGGGTCAGGGTGGCTGTGATATCGAAGGTGAAGGGGCTGTACCCGCCCCGGTGCTCTCCGATGAATACATTATTGAGGTAAACCCGGCATTCCCAATCCACCGCGCCGAAGTGCAGCAAAACGCGGCCGCCTTGCCACGGGGAATCAATGGAAAAACGGCGTTTGTACCAC
The DNA here is from genome assembly GCA_034437335.1 of Anaerolineaceae bacterium. GTDB lineage: Bacteria > Chloroflexota > Anaerolineae > Anaerolineales > Anaerolineaceae > Brevifilum. Next base: position 20,837 of record DAOTUG010000004.1, on the reverse strand, counting down.
AGGCGTTCGTGGGGTTTGAGCTGCCGCTGGACACCAGAGAGGAGGCTTTCCAGAGGAAAGGGGACCAGGATCTTTCCGGTGTACTCCGATGGGGGCGGCGCTGTGTGGGTGGTGATGGCATAGTCCCAGGATCCGTTCAGGTTCTGCCAGCTTTCACGGCGCATCTGGGGCCGGGGATATTCCGGCAGGGGCTGGTTGTGGTCAACTTCCTCCGCCCAGGGGGTTTTGAATTGTTGTGGGTTCAACGATTTGGCTTGATCGGGCATACAACGGGCTCCTCGGATGTAACGGGATCGCGGTGTACCCATTTTACAATGAAAACCAGGGCTTGTGTTCAGGGTTTTCCGATCCAGCGTTTGCAAGACCGGCAAAGGGGATTCCCTGGGGGCCGTTTCGCCCGGTTTCTCAACTATAAAGCAATCCGGGCCTGCCCAAAGGGCAGGCCCAGGTGGGTTTTGGCATTGTGTTGATTGTCTAGTGCATCTGGAATTGGTATTCGGCCTTTTGGCGGGTGAAGGGTGTGGTGCCGCTGACAACCAGCACGACAGAATCAACCGACCCACCCAGGGTGATATCCATGCTGGCTTCATTGTGCTCGTTCAACGGAATGGAGGTGACGGTGATTTCGTCTCCGAAGGAAATCAGAGAAAGGCGGAATTCCTGAGGCAGTTGGTTCTGGATCCGGACAAAGCCTTCGGCTTGCCAGCCTCCGTCATCGCTTTCAAAATCGGAGAAGTAGCCAATGGCGTCAATCCGGATATCGTCCAGGAAGAGGCCGATGCCATTGACGGCAGCGTCGGTGACATAATCGAAGCGCAGGGTCACATTTTCTCCGGCGAAGGCGCTCAGATCCACCGTTTCCTGCTGCCAGTCCTTGGTCTGTCCATTCAAACCGCAGCCATAGCTGTTCCCGGAAGGGTCTTCGTAGGTGCAGGAGGTGGATTCGAGGAGTACCCAATTTTTTCCATCCGTGGAGGCGGAGATAAAGACATAATCATAATCCTCCTCCAGATCGTACCAGGTCTGATAGGACATGGTCACGGCCCCGCTAACGCCGGTGAGATCAAACTGCTGTTCCAGGGACATATTGGATTCGTCGCCCATGTTTGACCAGAAGAAATAATCACCGGAGAAGGGCTTTGTCGGGGTGATGGACACCGCAACATCCCCGTTGAAGTCCAGGGTGAAACTGCCCTCACAGGAGAATTTGTAGTAATCCACTCCGAACTGGTGCACAGTCTCCACTTTCAAACCGGTTGGGCAGCTTGTGTATGTCTCCGTCGCCCCGGCCAGGGGAGCAGAGGGATAGATATCATAATAGTAGCGTCCGTCCGCCACGCTCTTATCTCCCAGATAATTGGCGACAGCCCAATCGGCAAAGACATCGTCCGCTGTGATGAGCTGATTGGTGAGGGGGTCGGTGATGCCCAGTTCAGCCAGTACGAGGTCAATGCTCAGCATGCCGTTTTCGTCGTGGGCGACCACTGCCCGGGTTGCCTCCTCGCCAAAGCGATTCAGGAAATAGGTGGTGAAAAGCTGAGCAGCGCCGTAATGGGGTCCGTTGCTTCCCACCTCGGTTCCCCAATCCGTCAATTGCAGGTCGGGGTCGAGGATATAGTAGAAATCAAACCCGCCCGGATCATAACCATTCAGAAGCTCGGAGAGCATGGAAAAGCCCTCATTGAGCCAGGTTTCTTCGTTCATGTCCGTGTGCCAGTGGATCATATGCTGGAATTCGTGGGCCAGGGTGCCGTAGATATAGTCTTCCCACAGGAAGACGTTGTCTGAATTGATCAGAAACATCTCATGGGCGTTGGAATACTCATGGGCCTCCGGATGAACTGAATCGGCCGAGGAGAAGTATCCTGCTAAGGAATAGCCCAGTCCTCCGGCATAGACAATGTAAATTCGCGGATCGTCATCCACCCCCGGAGACCATTCGCTGCCGAAGAAAGCCCGGTTGGTGGGATAAATTTCCTCATCAAAGGTGTCTCCGAGAGTCACCAGGTCATTTTCGTCATATGATACCCCGTCTTCAATCCAGATATACACATGGTCTCCCCGATAGCGCAGGGTGGCGTCAATTTGGAAATTTTCATTGGAATCCACATTGGTGACCCAGAAGCGTTGGCCATCGCCGACGTGGTAGGGGGCATTGGGATCCGGCAGGGTCTTGGGGATATCAGATTTGCCCTCCAGTCGTTCAGCCAGGTCAATTGGGTCGTTGATGGGCACAACTTCGTCCTGAAGGGTTCGTAAGCTCTCAACGGCTCCTTCTGGAACGGTTTGGTTTACCGGGATGGTTGGCTGCGGAGTGGGGGTGGGGGCCTGGCCGATGCTCCCGCCTGGGGTCAGGCCCATTTCCCCTTCCTGGGGTGTGGGGGAGGATTTTTCAACTTCCAAGGACGGCGGGTTGTCTATTTCCTCTGTTTGGTGGATGATCTGGGGTGTGGGCGTACTGACCGGGGGTTGTATGATTTCGGTAGGACGGCCTGGAAAATTGGGTTGAAAGACCAGAAAACCCACCCCGGCGGCGGTCGCGCCAAGGCAGAGGCAGGCGATCAATAACACGACAATCAGCCCCAGAATGCCGGTTTTCTTTCGCGAATTGTATTGCTGATTCATTTCTGCTCCAATTCTACCTGGTAGGTGGCAGTTTGATTGGTATAGGGTGTGACTCCGCTGACGACCAGGATCACTTCATCACCGAAGGAAAAGGTCAGATCAATGGAGACAGTGTTTATATCTGAGAGATGGATCGGGACGACATTGATGATTTCATCCCTGGTGATGAGAGAGACCCGGAATGTTTGCGGGAGTGCATTGGTCACCCTGGCGAACCCCGCTGGGATCCATCCTCCAGTGTCGGTCTCAAAGTCGCTGAAATACCCAATGGCTTCCACAGCCACATCGTCCAGCAAGAATCCCTCGCCATTAACTGCCGCATCGGTGACATACTCGAAGCGCAGGGTGACCGACTGTCCGGCAAATTGGCTCAGATCCACACGCTCCTCAATCCATCCGGAGGTGCTGCCGTTGTACCCGCAGCCATAACTGTTCCCGGAGGGATCCAGGGTGGTGCAGGAGGGGGTTTTGAGGATGTCCCAGTGTTCCCCGTCGGTGGACGCCGCCAAATACAGATAGTCGTAATCCACTTCCAGATCGTACCAGGTATGGTAACTGATGGTGATGGGTCCGTTGATATCGGTAAAATCGAAGTTCTTGGTGAGGGTCATGTCCGATTCGTCGCCTTTGTTGGAATAAAAAGCATAGTCTCCGGAATAGGCATCTGTCGGCATCACCCCGACGGTGGTCGAGCCGGTGAAATTGAGGCTGAACTGGCCTTCCAGATCGGTTAAGCGGATATAATCCACACCGAACTGGTGCACTCCCCGGGTCAGGGGTTCGGCGATATAGCCGGAGATGGTTTCTGTCAGGGCGGCCCGGGTGCCGGGATTATAGTTGCTGTAGTGATAGCGTCCGTCGCCCACCCCGGAATCCTGCAGGTAGTTGGTGACTGCCCAGTCCGCAAAAACATCCTCGCCAGTGATGATCCGGTCGGTTTGCGGGTCGCGAAGGTTTAATTCCTTCAGAACCAGATCAATGGATTGCATGCTGTTTTCGGGATGCGCCACCAGGGATTTTGTTGCGTCTTCACCAAACCGATCCAGGAAATAGGCCATGAACAGGAAGGAACCGCCGTAATAGGGGGAGTTGCTGCCAACCTCGTCCCCCCAGTCGGTCAACTGCACATCGGTGTTGCGGAGGTAGCTGTAGTCGTGCCCCCCGATGTCATAGCCGTTGATCAATTCTGCCAGCATGGAAAAGCCTTCATTCATCCAGGTGGCTTCGTTTCGGTCTGTATACCAGTGGATCATGTGCTGGAACTCATGGGCCAGGGTGCCGTAGATGTATTCCTCCCAGAGATACACATTGTCCGAATTGATCAGAAACATCTCATGGGCGTTGGAATATTCGTGGGCCAGGGGATGAACTTCATCTGCAGAGGAATAATATCCCGCCAGGGACATGCCCAGGCCCCCGGCGTACACAACGTAGATGTGGGGATCGCCATCCACCCCCGGGTTCCACTCCGTGCCAAAGAAATCCCGGTTGGTGGGGACGATGACCTCATCAAATGTGTCTCCCAGGGCCACCAGATCCGCCTCATCATATTCCACGCCTTCCTCGATCCAGATATAAGTGTTCTCACCTACATAGCGGAGGCGGGCTGTGATCCTGAAATTTTCATTGGAGTCCACATTGGTCACCCAGAATTCTTGAACCGCACCGACACTGTATGGGGCGTTTGGGTCAATCAGCAGGTGGGGGACATCCTCAAGTCCGCCCAGACGTTCCGCCAGATCCACCGGATCGTTGATGGGGATGATAGTTTCTTCCAGGGTTGCCAGGGTTTCATAAGCGCTGGCGTCGGCAGGTGTGGTGATGAGGGGCCCGGGGGTGGGCTGTGTGGTTGGAGAGGTTATGGGATAGGCGTATGGATCCAGGGTCTCCAGCCAGGCAATCAATCCTGCGCCACTGGCGACCGCAATCAGGCAAAAGCATAGACAGCACACCAGGATCACTAGGATAATGGTGATGATAATTGGGCCTGCAGCGGATCGTCTTCTCATGTTGTTAACCTTTCATATAACAAATCTCAACATCAAACAGGGCGTTCATCTCCACTTTAGTGGATTTTTTGATGTTGGACAAAAGAAAATCTGAGGTAATTGATGACCCTGCTATTATAGACCAAATGCGCGTCGGGTGTTTGATAAAATCTGAACAAATTGCTGTTACCGGCGCCTTTGGCTTCCTGGGCGAGATCAGAGGGCGCTTTCGATGATGGATTTGATCAGCCCGGCAATAGTTTTAACATCTTTCCGAGACAGGTTTGGGCCGAGGGGCAGGGTCAGGATTGGATGGTCCTGATATTCCGAAAGATGGGTGTTCTGACGGTAGATGCTGAAGGAGGGCACCAGATTGTAGTGGTGGCTGGTTTGGATCCCCGCTGCACGCAATCCGGTTTTGACCTCCTGGTATGCCTTGTGGAGAATGGCCGGCATGATATAGCAGGTGGACTGGTCCAGATCCCGGTCTGCAAAGGGGATGGTGACATGGGGGTAGTCGGAAAAGGCTTCCAGATACCAGCGGTAGACCTGACGATGTTTCTCATTTAAGGAATTGATCTTTTGCAGTTGGGCCAGCCCCAGGGCGGAACGTATTTCATCGCTCCGATAATTGTATCCCAGCATGACCACATCATAGGCGCTGGCATGGCCCTTGTGACGGTCATAGGTCAGGGTGGTCATGCCGTGGGAGCGCAGCAGGCGGATTTTTTCCGCCAGCCCATCATCATTGGTGGTGACCATGCCCCCTTCTGCGGTAGTCATGTTTTTGTTGCTGAAAAAGCTGAAACATCCCACATCCCCGAGGGCCCCCGCATAGGCTTCTCTTCCATTTGAGAACCGGTAGCGGCCAAAGGGGGCGTGGGCGGCGTCTTCGATGACCTTGAGTTGATGTTTTTCGGCCAGGGCCAGGATTTTCTCCATGTGACAAAGGAAGCCGGCGTAATGGACCACGGTGATGGCTCTGGTTTTTTCGGTGATACGGGCTTCAATATCGGCTGGGCTGATGGTCAGGTCCTCTTTGGAAAGGACATCGGCAAAGACCACCTCGGCCCCGCAATAGCGGGAGGCATTGGCAGAGGCTACGAAGGTCAGGGCAGGGCAGATCACCTCGTCTCCCGGTTCGATTCCCAGCGCCAGGTTGGCCAGGTGCAGGGCTGCCGTGCCGTTGTTGACAGCCAGGGCGTGTTTTACCTGCATTTTTTCGGCAAACTGGCGTTCAAATTCAGCGGTCACATCGCCCATGGTGAGCCACTTGCTTTCGATGACGGCTGTGAGGGCTTCAATCTCTTCCTGGCCGATGGCTGGTTCTGTCAGTGTAATTTTCCATTCCATGGGATTCACTCCGGTTCAAATGGTATATTTCCCGGGCCGGTAAAGGGCCAGGTTTTTCTGTTGGGAGAACCAATCGGCGGTGATTTTCAAGCCCTTCCTGAGGCCCTCCGCACTGCCAAATGCTGGCTCCCAGCCCAGAAGGCTTTTTGCTTTGCTGTTATCGGCCCAAAGACGATCCACCTCGCTCTTATCAGGGCGCAGCCGCTGGGTGTCGGAGACGATATCCACCTCCGCCTCCATCACATTGGCGATCAGAGCAGCCAGATCGCCGATGGCGATCTCGAAATTGCTGCCGATGTTGATCACTTCTCCTTCGGCGGACGGGCTTTTGGCCACAGCCAGGAACCCCGCCACGGCATCCTGAACAAAATTGAAGTCCCGGGTGGGTTCCAGCGCGCCCAGGCGGATTGTCTTTTGTCCTGCGGCGATTTGTGTGATGATGGTGGGGATCACGGCGCGGGTGGATTGGCGCGGGCCGTAGGTATTGAAGGGGCGGATGAGGGCCACGGGGGTGTTGAAGGATCGGAAGAAGGACAACGCCAGTTGGTCCGCCCCGATTTTAGAGGCGGCATAGGGTGATTGGGCAGTCAGGGGATGGTTTTCGTCAATCGGGACATACTGTGCGCTGCCATAAACCTCACTGGTGGAGGTTTGGACGATTCTTTCAACACTGTGCCGGCGACCAGCCTGGAGGATGTTCAGGGTGCCCTTGATGTTTGTGTCAATGTAGGTATCCGGGGAGTGGTATGAGTAGGGAATGCCGATCAGAGCAGCCAGGTGAAAGACAATCTGGCAGCCATCCACCGCCTGGCTGACGCCATGGGGGTCCCGAATATCCCCGGCAAAAACATCCAGGGCTTTCAACAGGTCCGGATTGAGATGGTCAAGCCATCCCCTGCGGCCAAAGGCATTATAATGAATAAATGCCCGCACGTCGTGGCCTTCCCGGAGGAGTTTTTCGGTCAGGTGCGAGCCGATGAATCCCCCGGCGCCTGTGATGAGAATTTTCTTCCCTTTCATTGACACGCCGCGTTCCTTTCCTGTTCGCTGGTCTTGATTGCGAGGGAGGTGGGTTGGTTCGAAAGGCATGATACCATCTGATCAGTCCGATGCAATTTCCATTCCCGAATAATTATAGTGGGTTTCGTGGGCGTTTGTCCCCTGCTCATGGGGATGAACAACCATCAGACCCGGGAGAATTGACGCTATGGTTGATGAATTTCGCTTGTCCAATGCACTGAGCCACCTGCTGCGTGGGTGGTGGTTGATCTTTCTGTTTGGGCTGGCAGCCGCCCTGATCGGATTGGGGGTGTCTTATCTCCAACCCCCGCTTTATCAGGCAGAAGCCATTTTTTATGCCAGCATTGATTTCACGGAGATCAATTTTGAGAACCTGGTCAAGGAAAATGGAGAGCCGTATACCTTCACCCAATATGATGAGGATCTGGCCCTGGAAGTGGTCAAAACCGTTCTCCTTGGCAAGGTGAATGAAGCCTTTGCGTTCGCCCAAAGCCTGGACCCGGGGCTCGATTATGATACCTTCACGGACAATTTGATCATTGAACGGTTCCACAGCCAGTGGTTTTTACGGTACCGGCATCCCGATCCGGCTGCGGCGCAGGAGATTGTCAACTATTGGGCGGAAACCGGCCTGGCGGCTCTGAAGGAGGCCCAGGCCCGGGGGGACGTGGAAACCTATGTGATGGTGGACCTGGTTTCCACAGCCAGCCTGCCCCAACGGGCCATCTACCGCAATCGGGGCGCCTTTGTCCTGGCCGGTATGGTCATCGGTCTGGTGACAGGGATCCTCTTTGTTGATTCCCGTCAGCGCTTTTTTATAAAGCGCAGGGAGGAGGCATAGCGATGTTTGAGGCCCTTTCTCGCAATGCCCTCTATCGTCTCGTCTGTACCCTGCTGTGGTTCTTGATCCTGGTTGGCCTGCCCCTGACAAGCTTTCCCCTCATCAGCCGTCTGACAGGCGCGATTGTTGCGCCGTTTTCGGCCCTGCCTCTGGGCCTTCTCGCCCTTGCGTGGTTGGTCCCCTATTTGCTCAACAAAGGGCAATGGCCCGGGGAAAGCCTGCCTTTGTTCTATTTTGTGTTGGCGGTCGTTGGCATCACAGCCCTGGGGTTCTTTCTGGATGGGGTTTATCTCAAAGGACGGGATTTCTTTGACCAGAGCCTGCGGGCCTTCATCACCCTGGCCATCGGCCTCAGTTTTTATCTCGTCTTCTCCACCTTTCCACGGGAGGAGCGGGTTTTCCGCCAAACCCTGGTGTTTCTCTATATCGGCGGCGGGCTCCTCATGGCCTGGACCCTTTTTGAAGTGGTCATGCTGCGGCAATATGAGCGGGTGATTTATCTTCCGGATTGGATTACGCGCTTCAGGTCCCTGTTGGCAGTCCAGTCTCCCAATGTGCGCTACACCAATCGGGTGACGGGGTTTGCTTATGAACCTTCCTGGTTTGTGCGCCAGTTCAACCTCATTTTCTTTCCCTTGTGGTTTTCAGCCTCCTTCCAACGCGTGTCCCTTTTTCGTTGGCGGTTTTGGCGATTTCAGTTGGAGGATTTTCTCCTGATCCCGGCCCTGTTGGTTTTTATTTTCAGCGCCCCCCGGGTGGGGATGCTGGCGTTCTTGATGATCCTGGCTTACCTCGGCCTGCTGTTATTTAATCGGTTGACGGACCGTGTGACACGCTGGGTGATGACGAAACGGCGCCAGAAGACTCTCCGGGTGGGGCTGATGCGTTTTGTGATGGGTCTCTTGCTGGCTGTTCTTCTGATTGTGGTTGGGACCGGGTTTCTGGCTGGTTTTGTGACCTTTGCCAGCCGCTGGGATGACCGCTATTTGCTGTTCTTCACAGGGGGGCCGCTGTTGGGGGAATCCGGGCTTTTCCCAATTACTGTGACCACCGTTTTGAACCTGGGGCGGAGGCTGGCTTTTTATGAGCGCCTGATTTACTGGTTTGCCGGGTGGCGGATTTTCAATGATTACCCCCTGGGCGTTGGCTTGGGAAATGCCGGGTTCTATTTCTTCGAGCGGATGGATGGGATTGCCTATAATTCCTATGAGATTCGTGATATTGTGTTTCGCGCCGGTAGCCTTCCCAACACGAAAAATATGTGGGTGCGACTCCTGGCGGAAACCGGCATTATCGGGACCCTCTTATTTGTTGTTTGGTTGATAATTCTCTGGTGGACATCCGGGGGGCTGTGGAAGAGCCATTCCCGAGCCTTGAACATCCTGGGCCTGGGCGGCCAACTGTGTCTGGCAGCTTATGTCATGGAGGGGTTCAGCATGGATTCCTTTGCCATGCCCTATTTATGGGTCATGATGGGATTGGTGGCCGCGGGTGGGGCCTTTGTCCGGGCGGAGGAAAAATCTCAGGGATAGGGATATGCCGCCGGGGTCGGGGTCCTTTGCCCATTGCCGGACTTTGCTTCGGCTGCGGGCTGATTTCGGGTGAAATTGATCAGCACCAGATTCTCATTGCAATTGGCCAGGGTATTGAAGTAGACTCTTTCAGACAGGGAATGGCCGGCAAGGTCATATAATTCAACCCAAAAGGCATCCTGGGATTCAAAGGGACGTTCGGCAATCCGCACCTCATAGCCCCCAGGACCATACGCGGGTGCAAGGCCTGTCAGGGTGGCAAATTCTACATACTGTCCCTCAATTTCTCCCCCAACCAGCACGACCATTGTTTCGAGTGGCTCTCCGGTTGAGTCGAAAACCTGCCCCCCAACCCCAGCCCAGTCGCAGCCAGCTTCCGGATGGGAGAATTGGGGCGCATACAGCGGGGTGCCCTCCTGACGGTTGAAGGGGGCCGGCCAGGTTCGAAGGGTGAGGGGCAGAAAGACCCGGTCGTTCATCGGGTCACCCAGTTGGTGTGTGGGTGAGGAGATAGGAGGTTCGATCAGGGCCGTCTTGGTGGGAGTGGGTGTCTTCTGAAGGGTGAACTCCTGATCCTCCCCGGCGGTTCCCTGCGCAGGGGCCAGAGGGGTGGGGGTGTCAACCGGAGGGAGCTGGGTATTGGCGCCGGTGGGTGTATAGACATAGGGGAAGATCTGACAGCCGGATATTACCAGGCTGAATCCTACGCAGAGGATGATCAATTCCAGGGTTGCTCTTCGCATTGTTTTCATCACGGCCTGTGCCAGAAGGCCCCTTTCTCTCTTTTCCTGGATGAAACTGTGTTAATATTACCGCATACCCAGCATGTAACTCCCGTGCTGTGAGATCATCGGGAAGTTCTCATGGCGCCCGATTTTCCCAGCCCGCATCATCTCACTTAAAATTAATGCCATGCTTTTTTATTTTATCATATCCGGCCATGAATCTGCTCAAATCTTGTGGAAAGGAACCAACCCATGATTGCGTTTTTCGATGCCCTCACCCTCATCGAAAAGATCTTTCTCATCAGCACCCTGGGGAGCAGCGCGCTTCTCTTGATTCGGGCTGTTGTCCGGGTTGTGCGGGAAGGTTTCAGGCGAAAACAGGGGCAGGCTGTGGGTCTCCAGGAGAATTTCAGCGAGAAGTCTGCTCCCACCGGCACCTGGGAGCTCACCTTTCAGGATCTGTTGAGTTTTCTGATGATGTTCGGTTTGTTTGGACTGACGCTGTATCAGTTGCTGGGGATTGGCGAAACGGGCTCCCTTCTGGGGGCTCTGATTGTCGGCGCGGCGGCCTTCTGGTTGGTGAGCCGGATTTCCACCGGTGGATGAATCCCCTGCATGACAGGACAGGTTCTTTGATGGGTTTTTAGGGGATGGCGACGTGGTTTTGACAGGCATTGCAATCCGGACGCGCACGGATGAGTCCGGGTTGTTTTGTGATTTTTGGGTATGTCCCAGGACTTTTGTGGTTCACTGACACGGGGGGCAATGTGCTACAATGTAGGTATGATGTTCCCAGGTAAATGGCGGCGATTTTTCCGCCGGTTGTGGCGGATTTTGCGCACGTCAATTCTTCTCATAGGCATTGTCTTCTTTCTGGGGGGAGCGGTGGTGCCACTGGGAGGGCTTCCTTCCCGGGTGCGGTTTTTCACCCGGATGATCGAATTTGACTTTGCCACCTGGACTCTGGACGCGATTTCCGCAAAGGTGCAGGCTCAAAGTCTGGGCCTGACGCGGTTCATGCCGCTGGAATCCCAGAGTGCGTTGGTCATGGAATATCTTGCCCAGGTGCAGTCCGTGCAGGAATTGAGTCTCCAGATTTCTGTGATGTACGCAGATCCCACCGTGGCAGACCCTGAGGCTGCCAGCCGGGACCTGCGAAGCGACCTGGAGGCGGGGGAAGCGCGGCTGGCGAACCTGGCGCCATTGGCGGAGGCTGTTTTACAGGCCCAGTTGATGTCCGTGGCCCTGGAGAGCGGATTGGGTTTTCTTGGTCAGGTCCTTCCTCCATCGCTTTATCAGGTGAGTGAACTTCCTCTGAACTTGGTGGTCTCTCCCCGGAATGAGATCCGTCGCGCCATGGATGTTTCCCTGGAGCCCGGATTGAATCTGGATGCGATTGACCGCCTGGAAACGTCGGTGTTTGATACTCTGGATTATGCCGCCCTGGTGGTGCCCATTGGTGGACTGGGCAGCTATCCCACCATGGTGATGCAGACCACCAATCTGGTTTGGCTGACAGAGGTGATTGCCCATGAATGGGTGCACAATTATCTGACCCTGCGCCCCCTGGGAATCAATTATGCCACGTCCCCCGAATTACGGACAATCAATGAAACGACAGCCTCCCTGGCAGGCAAAGAACTGGGGCGGATGATCCTCGAGAAATATTACCCTGAACAACTCCCCCCGGCTCCTTCCAAATCCGGAGATCCGTCTCCGACCCCAGCGCCCGATCCGGAGGCCTTTGATTTTCGGGCTGAGATGCGGATAACCCGGGTGGAAACTGACCGGCTGCTTTCCCTGGGCAAGGTGGCAGAGGCGGAGGCTTATCTGGAAGCCCGGCGTCAGGTCTTCTGGGAAAATGGGTTTTTGATCCGGAAATTGAACCAGGCCTATTTCGCCTTCTATGGGGCTTATAATGACCAGCCCGGCGGCGGAGCCGCCGGGGCCGATCCAGTGGGTCCAGCGGTGGTGGCCTATCGTGCCAGGTTTTCCAGCTTGGCTGATTTCTTGTGGGCGATCTCCTGGGTCACTTCCTTCGACGGGCTGCAGGCGCGTTTGGGGGATTGAGAAGCCTCAGGCCTGAGACTGATCTTTGGGCTGCGGATTGCCGGGGGAATCCGCAAGTTCCGGCATATCTTTTTCAATTTCCTCGGGATTCTGTCCTTTTTCCAGACGGGAGACCACCTCGTCAAATTCAGGCCCCATCTCCTCATCAAGCTCATTTCCCATCTGACGCATCAGGCGGCCCAGGGCGCGAGGGTCGTCCTCTATCCCCGCCAATTGATCTGGATCCGCCATTGCTTCCAGGCGGCTTTGTTCTGAACGGGCAATGCGGACCCGACTGATCTGTCGTTGAACCAGTGCACTGCCGCATCGGGGGCAGGTGATGGTTGCCGTCTCGTAGGCCGCATAAGTCAGAAATTTCTCAAAGGACTGCTGGCAATCCTGACACCGATATTCGTAGGTTGGCATGGGTTTTTCTCCAAGTGTGGTTCCAAAATACATTATAATCAAGTCCTGAAATGAACCGCATCCGAGTAAAATTTTACCTGACCGCCCCGATCAGCCCAAGGTGATTTGGGGTGTTGTGGTGTTTTGTGACATGATTAAGAAGTAGAACATGACCAAGATTGAATTTGAGTTAACCAAACCGGATCCAGAACCCCTACTGATTGTCATCTCCGGGCCCTCCGGGATCGGCAAGGATACGGTGGTGGATGGGTTACGAGAAAGGGAACTTTCCTTTCATTTTGTGATCACCGCCACCAGCCGGGAACCCCGTGAAAACGAAACACCCGGCGAAGATTATTTCTTTTATGACAAGGACGAATTCGAGAGGATGATCGCCGCCGGGGAGTTTCTGGAGTATGCTTGGGTTTATTCCGCATACAAGGGTGTTCCCAAATCCCAGGTTCGGGAGGCCCTGGCAAGCGGCGAAGATGTGATCATGCGCCTGGATGTTCAGGGGGCCGCCACGGTGCGTTCTCTTTGTCCGGAGGCGGTGCTGATCTTCCTGACCGCCAGCAGCAAGGCGGAATGGCTTCAGCGGCTGCGTGACCGCCGCAGTGAGAGCGATGCGGAAATGGACCTGCGGGTCGAAACAGCACAGAAGGAATATGCGCAGCTCGCAATTTTTGACTATATTGTGGTGAATCCGAGCGGATCTCTGGATGATGCCCTGGATGTGATCGAATCCATAATCACCGCCGAACATCACCGGGTTCATCACCGAAGTGTGGAACTATGAATAAAAATGAACAACAGAACCAGACCCCTCCCGGGGAACCAAGCCCATATCAACAAGAACCTGTCCGGATCAAGGTGCCCGACCGAAAACCGGTCGTGACCTTTGTCCTGATTGGGATCACCGTGGTGTTTTATGCTGTCCAATTCATTGTGCAGACCAGCGTTGGGTATGATCTTCTGTTTCTTCTGGGAGGCAAGATCAACCAGGCGATCATGCTTGGAGAGATTTGGCGTCTGATAACACCGGCTTTGCTGCATTCTTCCATTCTTCACATCGCTTTGAATATGTATGCCCTGTATATCATCGGGCGGCGGCTGGAGCGGTTTTATGGTCACATGCGGTTTCTAGCCCTTTACTTGCTCTCAGCTTTTGCCGGCAATGTGCTTTCCTTTGTGCTGACCCCCGGCGCTTCCCTGGGCGCTTCCACCGCGATTTTTGGACTTTTGGCTGCAGAAGGCGTATTTATCCTGCAGAATCGGAAATTATTTGGGCCAGCTCGAACCCGACAGATGTTGATCAACCTGGGGGTGATTCTGGTCATCAATCTTTCCTATGGTTTCATGTCCGGCACCAATGTGGATAACCTGGGGCACATCGGCGGCCTCCTGGGTGGGGTGTTTTTTGCCTGGAAAGCCGGACCGTTGCTTCAGGTGACCGGGCAGGCGCCCTTCTTCCGGATTGTGGATGTGCGGAAGCAGGCAGAAATCCTATTGGCTGGATTAATCGTCTTGGTCGGGTTTTCGATCATGGCAATCATTCCCTTTATCACGCAATAATACAAGGAGGAACAATGGCTGTAACATCGAAAGGATTTGATTTTAACCGGATCATCGGCTTTCCCTTCAAAGGTTTCAAAGCCTTTGAGAAGATTCTGGTGGGCTGGTTGGTGGGGACTCTGCAGTTTTTTATCCCCATCCTTCCAGGGATTCTTCTGATGGGTTATTATTATCGCCTGATGGATCGGGATATCAATGGGGATGGGGAATTGGTCATGCCGGAGTGGAAGGACCTTTGGGGGATGTTCAAAGATGGGTTCAAGCTCTTTGCTGTCAATTTGATTTATAGTCTGCCAACCCTGATTCTGACATTCATCATGGTGCTGCTCTATCTTGTGCCCCTGATTCTGGTCATCATTTTTGCCAGCCAAGGCAATGATGAAGCCGTCGTTGCAGTGGGAAGCGTGTTCTTTTTCCTCACCATGATTTCAACCCTGCTCTCGCTGCTGGTGATCGTGCTCCAGTTTGGCTTATCCTTCCTGCTATATCCTGCCATGGGCCAGACCGTTGCAGATGGCGCCATCGCGGGCGGATTTCGGTTCAAGACCTGGTGGCCGGTGCTGAGGAAGAATTTCGTGGGATATTTGATCGTTGTGGGCATCTTTCTGGTGTTGGGGATTGTCTCCGGGTTTGTGCTGCAGATCCTGTTTTTAACCGTGATCGGCATCCTGGTTGTACCGGCGGTCAGCTTTCTCACGCAGATTTACTCCTATGCCCTCATGGCGGAAGCCTACATTGGCGGTCGTGCGCTTTTGGCTGCGCAGAACTCGCCGGAACAGATCGAATCCGAAATCGGGGAGTGAGCGACCCCGCGTTGAAATCAACAGAGCCGGTTAAAATCTTCCATAACCGGCTCTGTTTGTTGTTAAGTTGCTGTTGTTGTCCTATTCAATTGTGAACAGGTCTCCTTCGGATGTCCCCTGTACCTCGGGATAAAAATAATGCCAGGCATGGGCAGGGATCACCTGGAAAGCGCCCCGGTGGGTTGGCAGAATCTGGTAGGTCAGGGTATAGGTTCCGGCGGGAAGAACATCTGCCGTCCAGAGGATGTGGTCATCATACATTTCGGGCTGGTTGAACCACCACCAGGCCCACCCTCCGGCAAAGCCATTCCGGGAACCGCCGTTCCCAATCGGGTCCTCGCCGCCCCCCCCGGTTGTGTTCAGGGATTTGTTGACAATTTCAGCGCCTGCCGGGATGTTGTCCTCCAGGAGAACATGGTACATGTCGTGGGGCACATTCAGAGTCAGGACGACGGTGACCAGTTGGGATGGCTCCGCTGGATCGAGGGTCAACCCTTCGATCTCCGGACAGTCTGCGAGGTTTTCACAGTCTGCATTGGAGAGGTAGTAGGCTCTGTGAAGGTCAATGCCCTGGTTAATGGCCGGAGCGGTTGCGGCTGGTTGGTAGGTTTGCAGATCCGCCCGGTAATAGAGGGATCCTGGGCCGTCGGTTCTTTCAATCACCAGCGCGTTGGGGGAATCGGAAAACAGGTTTTCCATGGGAATCTCAACGGTGACCGGTGTGAGATTACCGATTCCCTCTGCGCTGCCTTCTCCGATGGGGGTGTCATTGAGCAGCGCAAGATAGTCGAAATCCGCCCGGCTGTCCCCTGTGCCCCGCAGGGCTTCGGTGATGGCCATCAGAGCCCAGGCCGTTTCAAAAGTGGAGCCCCAGAGGTGTGTGGATTGCCGGTGGGCCATTAGATAGCGCAAGGCGGGGGTGAGGGTTTCCGTAGCTGGGTCCAGTTTGGCGAGGATGAAGACGGCCAGGGCGGTGTTGAAAACGGGGGTGCCCGGCAGCAGCCAGGAACCGTTGTTGCTTTCCCAATAAGCTCCGGTGGCGGATCGCACGGCAATGCCTTCCAGGTCTGTGAGCAGGGTGTTCACCCGCTCCCGGTTCCCGTCCTCCTCGGACAGGATCAGGGCCAGCATGGCCAGTGACCACGGGCTGAGTTCAGAACGGCGGGTGAACAGGCCCGAAAGATACGGCTCCGGTTCCTGCAGGCCATCTCCCAGCGCGTACAGCTCAAATACCAGACGGTCCAACTGCCAAGGGGTGTCAATTTCTTCGGGCCTGTTCAAGCGGGTAGTCAGGAATTCAACAGCCCGATCCAGGAAGTACTGATTGACCTCCAGGCCCGCTTCCTGCGCCTGGCGCAGCCCCAGGAGGGCATAGGCGCTGATGAAGGCGTTTGATCGCTGTTCAACATTCCCCGGATCCGGCCACCAGGACCAGCCGCCGTCCACATTCTGGGCGTCCAGAAGCAGCCGCAGTCCCTCATTGACCACATCTTCCAGGTTGGATTCAAGCTGCGGGGATTCGATTCCCAGGGAGGACAATGCCTGGTAGGCATGCAGATTGGCCAAGAGCCGGGACAGGATGGAGACGGTATCCGCATAGGGGCTTTTTTCCAGGGCTTCGAGGCCGTCCAGCAGGGTGGATGTCAGGGAGGGGTTCAATTCAAGGGTCAGAGAACCGGCCTGGGGGTCGCTGGTGAGGGGCAGACTGACGAGTTCAAGGCGCTGTCCCGCTTCTGGCATTTGTCCGGCCGTGCTGAATGTCAGGGGAGTGACGTACTGGAGCACCTCGAGATCCCCCCAAACCGGCACGCTGGCGTCCTTCAGGTCTCCGGATTGGGCTTGAAAGACGAGATCCAGGCTGGAGACGCTGTTCACGGTGACCCACCAGTTGACCCTGGTGCTTTCCCCTGGTCTGATGTCCACAGTTTGGGTCCTGGCGGCATCCTGGGCCAGGGTGGCCCCGATGGCCTGCAGGGACACATCCACAGTCAGGCTTTGGGCGGTGTTGTTGAAGACAAGGGCGGCCAGTTCAAGGGAATCGCCGTTGACCACAAAGCGCGGCGTCAGGGGCTGGATCATCAGGTCTTTGCTGGTGACGATCTCGGCGGTTGTTGAGCCGACCAGATAGGTGTCCGTCAGCCCCCGCACATCCACCACCCAGGTGGTGAGGCTGTCCGGCATGGGGAGTTCCAGACGGGCGGTGCCGTCCGTTCCGGTGATCACATCCGCCTGCCAGAAGGCCGTGTCAGGGAAATCCTCCCGAAGCTGTGGGGTGGCGGCCATATCTCCCCCCCCGCCGCCCCGTCCCAGTTCCATGTTTGCCAGGGAGAGTTGGGTAGCATAGGTGAGAAGGGAGAAGCTGGTTTGCACCGAAAGGGGCCGGCTGCCATAGAAGGCATCCAGAATGTCCGGTGCGTTGGGGTCGGCCAGGGCCAGGACGGCCTTATCCACCACAGCAATGGAGAATTCACCCTGGATGGGATTTCCCTCCGGATCTGTGATGGTCAGGAGTGCGGACACGGTTTCTCCCGGAGCGCTGTCCTGGGGATCCAGGCTGAGGTCCACCGTGAGGGTTTTGGCGCGAGGTGAGACGGGCAGGTTGATGATGCCCTGGCGATAGTCGGGATTGCCCGCGGCATTTTTACCGAAGAGCATCACGGACACATAGACATTGGGGATGGACTCCTGATCCAGGGGAATCTGCAAGGTGAAGCCCGCGTCGGTGATCTCCAGGATCTGGCTGTCTATCACCCGGCCGCGCTCGATGGTGACGAGGGCCCGGGCGCCTTCCGGGAAGGGGTTGGGGAAGAAGATTTGGGCGATCTGCCCGGGCTGATATGATTCTGCGTCTGGGGTCAGCTCGATCCGGTTCTGGCTTTGCCGGGGCCAGACAGCCGCGCTGGCGCCGGAAACCCACAGGAGGCTCTGGGTTGTCGCCTGGCCGCTTTTCACAGTCAGCCGGTAGGTGCCGGGTTCGGGGGGGGTGAAGGACAATCGCGCTTCTCCCTCTGAATCCGTAACCGGGCTGGCGCTGGCCACAAAGGTTGTGACCTCGGAATAGCGGTAGGGCATGGCGGGATCCGTGGTGGTTTCCACTTCCCATTCAATGGCTTCAAAAGTGGCTTCGAGGGGGATCTCCCCGAGGGGGGCTTTTTCCCAATCCACCGTCAGGATGGAAAAATTCATGGGAGTCCCGGCCGTTCCGAAATAGGCCTCAGGTTTGACGCCAATGTAAAAGGACTCAGGATGGACCAGGGTTTGGGCATGCTGGGAAACGGGCAGTCCGCTCTCATCTGTGATGGTGGCCTCCAGCCGCAGGGTATGGGTTTGGCTGCCGTTTGGCTCCAGGTCGAGGCCCTCAAGGGAGAGACTGGCATGGCCGGCTGCGTCCGTCTGTCCGCTTCCGGACGCTACGGTCTCTCCGAAGGGATTTTCATCAAAGATGCGGGGAACCAGCCAGCCGGGGTTGAGGGGGCCCACCCGGTAACCGGGCAGGTGAAAGACGGTTGTGTCCCGGTAAAGAACCCAGGTGAAATCCTGCCCTGCCAGGGGCAGCCCGAAATAGTAATCTGCCTGGATCTCCGCGGTCGGGTCCTCGCCGGCCAGCATTTCCTCCTGATCCAGAGCGACTTGCAGCGCGAAGGTTGGTTTGCGATAGGCTGCCACGTCAAAGTACAGGCTAGCAATAGGCTGCTCTTCAATGGAAAGGTCAATGTGATAAAACCCCGGAGAGGCATTCTCCGGAATTTGCAGGCTGCCGCTGACGGTCCCAAATTGCGAAAGGGTCAGGTCCTCGGCGTAAAGCTCTGAGGGCACCCCGGCCATGCCGGGATCGCTGAAAACACTCACCCGGACGGACTCCAGATCGGATGCGCCGGGCAGCCCATCCTCCAGGCGATAAACCGCTGCTTTGAAATGGACGGTGTCTCCGGGCCGGTAGATTGGGCGGTCCGTGTAGATGTAGGCATCCACAAGGGGCGGCAGGGTGTTCAGGTTGATCCCCATCTGATAGAGGGTGTAGCCCTGAGCCCAGGTGGATGAGGAAAAGGCGAAATTATCCGATCCGGGTTCCCCCAGCAGGGTGAAGAAGCCGCTGTAGGGTGAGTCAACCCGGGGAAACTCGCCGATAAACCGTCCGGTCTCATCAGTTTCGCCCCTGGCGAGGCGGGTGCCCTCGGTGTTGTACACACTGAGGGGCGCTCCGCTCAGGGCGGAAAAATCGGACAGGCGGCTGGCCCAGATGAAGGCCTGATCCGGCGAGACCTTCATGACCACATGGTTGTAACTCACAATCACAAAAAGACGGATGAGATTGAAGGGATCTCCAGTCTCCAGATCGCTGGAGGTGAGTTCAAGGAAGTATACGCCGGGGTTGAGCGGTTGCTCCTGATAGGTCAGGGGCAGGGACACCGCCTGGTTGACATTGGGGGTCAGGTCCAGGGGGATGGTGCGCATCTCCAGATTGTCCGGCATGAAGATGCTGCGATAGTCGGAATTCTCCGGATGAAGCAGGGTGATCAGGTCGTCCACGGTGATGGGGGCCAGCATCAGATTGACCTCTTCAATATTGGTGGCCTGAAGGATCAATTCGGATGTATCCGCCGGGACGAATACGAGCTGGTTGCTGTAACCTCCGGTCACCACATGAAGGGCCGGTTCGGCAGGGGGGGTGGTGAAGGTGAAACGAGTCGTCTCGCCCAGGGGTTCATCCCACATATCGGGCAGGTCTGCCGACAGGCTCAGGGTATATTCGGTGTCCGGCTTAAAATAACCGGAGATGGTCAGGCTCTGGTCCTGGTTTCCCCGATAAATGGTCAGGCTGTTGATTTCAGGTTCGATGGTCACAAAGTCATCGAAACTGGTTTTCAGGAGGGGCGCGGTGAAATGGATGGTGTACGCGCCATATTCTCCGTAATAGGTTTTGAACTGAGCGGGTTCGGCGCTGTCCACGGTGAAGGCGGGATAGGTAGTCCGCTGGGCATCCAGGGCTGTTTCGATGGGCAGACCGCCGCTGGATTGGGCCCCTGTGCCCAGGCGGATGGTGTAGGTGGTGTTATGGGCGAGAAGGGCTTCCGGTCTGAAGCGAACACTTTTCTGGTCTTCCCCCCATTCAAAGGTTCCCGGGACGTCTTCCCCGTCCGGGGCGATCAGGGTGAAATTTTCCTCAACGCTTTGCGGGGCCATGCGGATATTGAACAGGAGAGTGATTGGGCCATCCAGGCTGAGCTGGCTGTCCGCCAGGGGCAGGAGGTTGGTGACCGCAGGCATGCTTGTGGTGAAATCAAAGGATGTGGGTTGGTTGGTGGTAAGGGGCGCACCGGCGGCACTGGTGAGGGAATCGTTCAATGTCAGGGTGTAAGTGACGCCGCCTTCCAGAGCGGGATCGGGGGTGAAACTGTAGGTGCTGGTGTTCAGCCAGGCGCCTTCTCCGGGGACTTCCGGGGAGAGGGTAAAAGCTGTTGGCCCGTCCGCCTCAGCCCCCAGGGGGACCACAGCCTGGTTGAAGGAAACCAGGAGGGGGTTTTGGGGGTTGACATCCTGACTCCCGGCCTCCGGAAGAGTTTGCGTAAGGCTCAGATGGCTGCTAGTGGTGAAGCTGATGGCAACCGGTTCCAGGAGATTGAGTCCATTCTGCGCCTGGGCGGTTTCGTCAATGGAGACTGTCAGACTCACTCCTGGGGGCAGGGCCTGATCGGGGGTGAAGGTGAGCACCTGATCGTTCTCCCACTCGAACCGTCCGTTCACGTCGGGCTCGAACCGCGTGGCAGCGATGACTGAATCGGTATCCATGGCCTGGTTGAAATAGAACTGCAGCGGCTGATTCAGGGAAATCACGGAACCCGGCAGGGGTTGAGTCTCTACCAGAGCGGGCGGCAGGTCCGGGCGGGGCGTTGGGGTGGGAGTCGGTTCTGGGGGTGTTGAGT
>DAOTUG010000003.1:0-20144 GCA_034437335.1 Anaerolineaceae bacterium | reverse complement strand
GTCTGCGTAGCCCTTCAACGCCTGCACTTTGGTCATCGCCGCAGTCAGCGTGGTTTTGCCATGGTCAATATGCCCCATTGTGCCCACGTTGAGGTGCGGCTTTGAGCGATCAAATTTCTCCTTGGCCATTGTAAAAAATACTCCTCAATCTCAAATAACTAAGAATTTCTATGTACCAGCAAGTTTCTTCATCATTGCGTCCGAAACAGGTGCATAATGGTCAAACTCCATCGTGAACACCCCCCGTCCCTTGGTCGCCGAGCGCAATTCTGTGGCATAACCAAACATTTCTGCCAGTGGAACCGTCGCCTTGATCGCCTGAGCGTTGCCAGGTCGCAGCTCCATGCCCTGCACGGACCCGCGCCGGGAATTGATCTGGCCCAACACCTCGCCCGTGTGGTCTTCAGGGGCAACAATCTCCACTTTCATGATCGGTTCGAGTAATACAGGCTTTCCCCTTGGCGCGCCTTCTCGGAAGGCAAAAATCGCCGCCATCCGGAAAGCCATATCACTGGAATCGACCTCATGAGAGGAACCGTCCAATAACGTCACTTTGATATCTGTCATGGGGTACCCGGAAACAACGCCGCTTTCCACTGCTTCGGCCACTCCCTTTTCAACCGCTGAGATGAACTCCCGCGGGATAGCGCCGCCCCGGATCTCCTCTTCAAAAATGAAGCCGGAGCCGCTCTCGAGGGGTTCCATTTTCAAGACCACATGGCCATACTGTCCATGGCCGCCGGACTGTTTCACATATTTATATTCAACTTCGGGGACAGTGCGGGTGATTGTCTCGCGATAGGCCACCCGAGGGTTGCCCACATTCGCCTGAACTTTGAACTCCCGCAGCATCCGGTCCACCAGAATATCCAGGTGCAGCTCGCCCATACCAGAAATGAGGGTCTGACCGGTGTCTTCTTCCTGACGCACTTTAAATGTTGGGTCTTCTTCCGAGAGCTTATTCAACGCGATGCCCATTTTATCCTGGTCCGCCAGGGTCTTGGGTTCAATCGCCACGGAAATTACCGGTTCCGGGAAGGTGATATTTTCAAGGATGATCGGGTTGGAGGGATCGCAAATCGTATCTCCGGTGTAGCTCTCTTTCAACCCCAGAATAGCGCCGATATCTCCGGCACGGATTTCGTCCACATCCTCACGGTGATCAGCGTACATGCGCAGAAGGCGGCCAACCCGCTCCCGGTTGTCCTTGGAGGCATTGTAATAGGTGCTGCCCTTTTTGATTTTCCCGGAATAGATGCGTAGATACGCCAATCGCCCCACATAGGTATCGGTGACGATCTTGAAGACCAAGGCCGACAAAGGCGCATCATCTTCCGGAGGCCGGGTTTCCGCCTCTTCGGTCTTGGGATGAACGCCCGCAACCGGGGGAACCTCCAGAGGCGATGGCAGATAATCTACAACAGCATCCAGAAGCGGCTGAACTCCCTTGTTTTTGAGCGCGGACCCGCAAAACACAGGGGTCACCTCATTGGTGAGCACACCCTTGCGCAAAGCTGCCTTTAATTCCTCAACACGGATCTCTTCGCCTTCCAGGTATTTCATTATCAGCGCATCGTCCAGCTCTGCAATAGACTCAACCAGTTCAGCGCGTTCCTCCCGGACTTTATCCCTGAGGTTCTCAGGAATCGCATCATAGCGGGGTTTGCTGCCCAGCTCATCCTCAAAGAAGATGGCTTGCTCTGTCAGGAGGTCCACAATGCCCACAAAATCCTCTTCGCGGCCAATGGGAACCTGCATGGCCAGGGGACGGGCGCCGAGGCGTTCCTCAATGGAATTGAGGGTCCGTTCAAAAGACGCCCCCACCCGGTCCATTTTATTGGCAAAGCAGATGCGCGGGACACTGTACCGGTCTGCCTGCCGCCAAACGGTTTCGCTTTGGGGTTCAACGCCCTGGACCGAATCAAAGACCACAATGCCCCCATCCAGGACCCGCAGTGAGCGTTGCACTTCAGCAGTGAAGTCAATATGCCCGGGGGTATCAATCAGGTTGATCTGATGATCTTTCCAGAAGGTCGTGACAGCCGCGGAAACGATCGTGATCCCGCGCTCCCGCTCCTGCTCCATCCAATCTGTGACGGTTGTCCCATCATCAACGGAACCCAGGCGGTACGTCCGACCGGTGTAGAACAGAATCCGCTCTGTCGTTGTTGTCTTGCCAGCGTCAATATGCGCGATAACACCGATGTTGCGGTATTTTTCGAGCGGATATTCTCGGTCAGTCATCAAAAATCATCCAGTTCCTGGTGAGCAAACAAATGGTGCAGTCTTAAATCCGGAAATGCGAAAAAGCGCGGTTGGCTTCCGCCATGCGGTGCGCTTCTTCCCGGCGGCGATAGGCTGCGCCCTGATTGGTCGCTGCGTCCATCAATTCATTCGCCAGTTTTTCTGGGAAGGACTTCCCTGCGCGGGCGCGGGCAGCGGCAATAATCCAGCGCATGGCCAGGGTGACCCGGCGGCCAGGATCCACTTCCATCGGCACCTGATAGGTCGCGCCGCCCACACGCCGCGGGCGCACTTCCATCAGCGGCGAAACATTTTTGATCGCAGCTTCAAAGGTCTCAATGGGCTCCTTACCGCTGCGCTCTTCAATAATGTCAAGGGCCTGATACATCAACCGGGTGGCTGTGCTCTTCTTTCCCTTGATCATGATCCGATTAATCATCTCCTGAACATTCAGGTTACCATAACGAACATCAGGGCTGATTTCTCGTTTTTCCGGTGTATATCTACGCGCCATTCTTTCTCCTTACAAACCAAACAAAACCAAAATTAAAATAGGGCAAAGCATTTGAGGGATCCCCAAAGAGACCGATTGAAATGCTTCGCCCTAACTTGATTGGACCGACTGAGATGCTATTTGGGCTTCTTAGCGCCGTATTTTGAGCGGCCGCGAGCGCGGTCCTCAACGCCAGTCGAGTCCAGTGTACCTCTCACGATATGATATCGAACGCCAGGCAGGTCCTTGACACGGCCGCCGCGCACGAGCACCACAGAGTGCTCCTGCAATTGGTGGCCCTCGCCAGGGATATATGCCGTGACTTCCATATGATTCGTCAGACGGACACGGGCGATCTTCCGCAAGGCAGAATTCGGTTTCTTAGGGGTCATCGTACGCACGACAGTGCAAACACCGCGTTTCTGCGGCGCGCCCTTCGGCTGGCGGATACGCTTCTGCTTCTGAGAATTGTACGTATACTGCAGCGCAGGCGCTTTGCTCTTCTTGCGTTTCGATTTTCGGCCCTTGCGTATCAATTGATTGATCGTTGGCACATTTGCCTCCAAATCCAAAACTTCAAAAATACCATTTTCCAATAAGGGAGGCCATCATCATCTTCCAAGATGGCCTCACTGCTATCCAACTTTAGCCTCCAGGACCAACCGGCATTGTAGGGTCGGCATGAAGGTAACGAGGGATGATTCTACCATGCGACCCCGGGTGCGTCAAGGTGTGCTGACCGGTTAGATATCCCGGCCAATGCTGATCAGACCGGTCGGCGTATTGGGCACGCGTGATTTGTCCTCGTCCTTTCCAAAGCGGACTACATCGCCATTGTCCAGCACCGCCTCCACCGCCAGACCCAGGCTTTGCATTTCCTTCACCAAAACCTTGAAGGCTGCGGGAATGCCAGGATCTTCGATGGGATCCCCTTTGACAATCGATTCGTAGGTGCTGACACGTCCCTGAACATCATCTGACTTCACCGTCAGCATTTCCTGCAGGGTATGCGCAGCGCCGTAAGCCTCCAGAGCCCAAACCTCCATTTCGCCAAACCGCTGGCCGCCAAATTGCGCTTTGCCGCCCAGGGGCTGCTGAGTCACCAGGCTGTACGGGCCCGTTGATCGGGCATGGACCTTGTCCTCAACCAGGTGGTGGAGTTTCAGGATGGTCATATAGCCAACCGTGCAAGGGTGATCAAAAAACTCACCCGATTTTCCGTCACGCAGCCGCTGTTTACCCAGGGTGGGCACCGGTATGCCGGTTTCTTTCAACTTCTCATGGGCCCGCTGGTGCAGCGTTTCGCCGGTCAGGTCGCGGCTGTCTTCCACCCCCAGATCCGCCAGCCACAATTGCAGACAGGCTTCAATGGCCCGGGTATCCTGGTCATCCCGTTCCACAATGGGAATCTCATCCGTTTCAAAGGCGAGGATCGCATCCGGATCATATCCTTCATCCCGCAGCCACTCCTTCAATGTCACCCGCCGGGCATATTGCTGGTCGGCGGCCAACTCATAGACATCATAGCCGCGATCCCCCAGCCATTCTTCCAGATAGAGCAGCCGGACTTCGTCGTCATCCCGAATGGCCTCCGGGTCATAGGTCTGTTCATTGAGCCATTCCCATGCCTTTTCGGCGGCATAATCCCAGGCCCGGTCAATCATCCAGGCCCTTCCGAGCTCCGCCTCAATCTCATATTCGGTGGCGCCGTCAAAAACCGGCGTCACCGCACGGAAACCCAGGCGGTCAGCAGCCCAACCCAGGTGGGTTTCCAACACCTGACCGATATTCATCCGGCCGGGCACACCCAGGGGGTTCAGAATAACGCTGATCGGACGCCCATCATCCAGGAAGGGCATATCCTCCACCGGGACAACCAGGGAAACAACCCCCTTGTTGCCGTGGCGGCCCGCCATCTTGTCCCCTGCGGTGATCTTCCGCCGCTGGGCCACAGACACCCGAACCATCATATCCACCCCTGCCTTGAGGTCGGAATTCTCTTCCCGAGTGAACACCTTTACATCCACCACAATCCCATGTTCACCGTGGGGCATGCGCATGGACGTATCTTTGACATCACGGGATTTCTCACCAAAGATCGCTCGCAGCAACCGTTCCTCGGGGGTCAACTCCTTCTCGCCCTTCGGGGTGATCTTCCCCACCAGAATGTCATTCGGGCCCACTTCCGCGCCAATGCGGATGATGCCATGTTCATCCAGGTTTCGAATTGCATCCTCTCCAACGTTGGGAATATCCCGGGTGATCTCTTCGGGACCCAGTTTGGTGTCCCGGGCTTCCACCTCATGTTTCTCAATGTGCACGGAGGTATACCGGTCCTCCTGAACCAGCCGCTCCGAGATCAGAATAGCATCTTCAAAATTTCCGCCTTCCCAGGGGAGGAAGGCCACCAGAACGTTCTGGCCCAGGGCCAGGTTGCCGTCCACCGAGGAGGAAGAGTCGCCAATGATCTGTCCTTTGCGGATGCGCTGGCCCTTGATCACAGCCGGTCGCTGGTCAATGCAGGTGGACTGGTTGGATCGGCGGTATTTCCGCAGATTATAGGTGCGGATCGTCCCGTCATTTTCCCGAACCTGGATCCGCCGGCCGGTCACAGAGATCACTTCACCGTCAGCTACGGCCACAACAAGCTGGCCGGAGTCCGCCGCAGAATAGGCCTCCATTCCGGTGGAAACAATCGGGATCTCAGGCCGCACCAAAGGCACTGCCTGAGCCTGCATGTTCGAGCCCATCAAGGCCCGGTTGGCGTCATCATGTTCCAGGAAGGGGATCAACGCCGCGCTGACGCCCACAATCTGCTGGGGGGCCACGTCCATGTAATCAATGGATTCGGGATTGCCCAGCAAAAAGCCGGAATGGTACCGGCAGGACACGCGACGGGTGAACTCGTTATATTCATTCAGCGAGGCGTTCGCCTGGGCGATGACAAAATTGTCTTCGCGGTCTGCGGAAAGGTACTCATAGGTGTCACTCACAAAGGGGGTCACCAGGACCACATCCCGGTCCAGCCCCCGGATCTTCTCAGCCAGGTCTTTGGTGATCCGTTCTCCGCTCTCGGCGATAACCTCGTCCGATTCGGGATCCTTGATATCCTCACGTAACTGCCGGCCGACCAGATCATCGGATGGTTTCATGGATTTAATCACCCGCCGATACGGAGTCTCAATGAAGCCATACTCGTTGACGGTGGCGTAGGTCGCCATCCGGCCAATCAGGCCGATGTTGGGACCCTCAGGAGTCTCAATGGGGCAAATCCGGCCGTAGTGGGTGTGATGCACGTCACGAACATCAAAACCAGCCCGTTCACGGCGCAAACCACCCGGCCCAAGGGCGGAAAGGGTGCGCTTGTGGCGCAGCTCCGCCAGGGGGTTGGTTTCTTCCATGAACTGGGATAGCTGGCTGGAGCCAAAGAACTCCCGAAGGGAGGCCACAACCGGGCGGATGTTGACCAAACCAACAGGGGAAACCTGATCCTGATCGCGAATGGACATCCGCTCCCGGACAACGCGTTCCATCCGGCGCAGGCCCACCCGCAGCTTGTTCTGGATCAATTCACCCACGGTCTTCACCCGGCGGTTGCCCAGGTGGTCAATATCATCTTCCCGTTTGGTGCCATTGTTGATCTCAATCATCCGGCGGAAAATTTGAACAATATCCGATTTGGTGATCGTGCGATGGCTGATCGGGATGTCCTGGTTCAATTTTTGGTTCAGCTTATAGCGGCCAACCCGTTCCAGGTCATAACGGCGCTGATCAAACAACTGCTCTTCCAGAAATTCCCGGGCGTTATCCAGTGTGGGCGGGTCCCCGGGGCGCAGCCGTTTGAAAAATTCAATCAAGGCAGCCTGTGCGACGGTCTTGCCATCCGAAAGATCCCAGGCAGGTTCCTGATTGATGGTGGAGGGAATAAAAAGACGCTCCGGGACATTGTCCACATCCTTGAAGAGCTCAATCAGCTCTTCATCATTCCCGGTCTGCAAAGGCGCATCCTCTCCCATGCCATCATCCACTTCAGCCAGAGCCCGCAGGAAGATGGTGATGGGCGTGGTGCGCTTCCGGTTAAATTTGATGATCAGATAATCGTTCTTCCGGGTCTCCATTTCCATCCAGGCGCCCCGGTCGGGGATCATCTTGGCCGTGGATAGAAAACGCCCTGTGGCCCGATCAACTTCCCGCTCGAAATATACCCCGGGGGAGCGGATCAACTGGGAAACAACCACCCGTTCCGTGCCATTAATAATGAAGGTCCCCTTGGGTGTCATCTCCGGGAAATCCCCCAGGAACAAATCCTGCTTGATGGGTTCGGGGATCTCCTTCCCCTTCAAAAGCACCGTCACATACAAAGGGGAAGCGTAAGTGAGATCTCTCTCAAGGCACTCTTCAATGGTGTACTTCGGATCTTCAAACCAGTAAGTCAAGCCCCATTCCTTAGAAAAAGCGTCATCACAGGGCAGATAAAGCTGCATTCCCTGATTGTACGATTCGATGGGGTTGATCTCAGCGAATAAATGATTAAATCCTTCGCGCTTGAGCCGCTCGAAGGAATCCATTTGAACCTGAATTAATTTGGGTAATTCCAATCCGACATCAATCCGTGCGTATGACTTTGTGGGCAACAAATCTGCCATTCAACTCTCCTGAAATCTAAACTCAGCCGGAATAGGACAAAAAAAGCAACAGTCTTAAATAAAATACAATGCGCAAAGCGCAAGTAGTCATTATAACGAATAAAATTGCAAGAGTCAAGGAAAAACCAACCATTCGCGGCCTTATTTGTCGGCACAAATACCACGAAAGCCTTCGGCATTAACCACCCTGGAGTATAGCACATTTTGTCAGTATTCCCAACTGATCCGGAAGCGGACGCCGGGTAAATCTATCCCTCAGTGTCCCCGGGCAAACTCCCAGACTTTCCCCAATCAAACCCGCTGCGATCACAGAAATTCCCTTTCTGCAGTCGCATTGAAAATTGTTCTGCAGGGACGGAAACCGGAGAAGGCTTTTCAGCCCGGAGGGGGACCAGTCGTCGAATGGCAGCAAATAAAGTAGCGTAAATCGCGCCCATCTCCGGGACTTTTCCTCACAGTCTGTCCTCATCCTGATAACAATCAACGAGGGTCCCGCGTTCTTAAACCAAGCCAACATTTCCCCAACCAGGTTCAAACAAGAATCTGACCCTTGCCGACCCCAGAAACACTACAATTTAACCAGAAGATCTTAGAAAAACGGATTATTTATCACACCGACAATAAACACAAGAAAGGATAGCACATGGATCTGTCAAGATTACTCAATGCGCAGTGGAAACAATTAAAAGGAAAGGTGCAGGAAAGATGGGGGAAGTTGACCGATGATGATATGGATACCATCTCCGGTCAATTCGATCAATTGGTAGGGAAGGTCCAGGAAAAATATGAGATCACCCGCTCCAAGGCCGAAGCCGAGGTCAACGAATTCCTGACGAATCAATAAAATCCCCCGCTGAGCAGGGAGTCCGCAGCCCCATTACACACCAAAGAGCCGCAGTAATCATCTGAACAGCTCAGGGTAAGGGCTTCGGACTCCCGCAAAAAATGCAGAACCGCACATCAGATTGCAGGCAATCTGCCAGTCCATGGCCTTGTCCTGACAGGCCTTGCCCTGAAATTGACAGCCAGTCCTGGAGTGTGGTAGGATATACGCACTGCAGCATACATTAGAAGAAACGACAGTTGAACGGGGAGCCTGGTGCACCAGGCTGAGAGGAGGACTGCGGTCCTCGACCCGCAATACCTGATCCGGATAATGCCGGCGGAGGGACGTGGTCAACAAAATCAGCCACCCTCCCCGGAAGACAGGAAGGGTGCTTTTTTATGACGACAGCACACAAGCGAGCCTTCTTATTTGCCAACGGCCCATTGGATAACCCCACAGCAATAATACAATGGGTTCAAGAAGACGACATTCTGATTGCCGTGGATGGCGGCCTCCAGCATCTGACCCGTCTCGGCCTGACACCGGATCTCATCATCGGAGACCTGGATTCGGCCGATCCGGCCGCTGTCAAAAAATTCCAGGATCAGGGCGTCCCGGTGAAACAATATCCCGTCGCAAAGGATGAAACCGACCTGAGTTTGGCCCTGGAGACCGCTGTGGCGATGGGCGCCGGGAGCCTGCGCCTCGTGGCGGCCCTGGGTGGACGGCTGGACCAAACCCTGGCCAACATCTTCCTTCTAACCCAAAAGCAATTCCTCCAGCGGGATCTCAAAATCCTTTCCACACATCAGGAAATCTTCATCATCCAGCAAAGCGCCGTGCTGCACGGCGCAGAGGGCCAGCGGGTCTCCCTGTTGCCCCTCCACGGACCTGCCAGGGGGATTGAAACCAGGGGCCTGGCATACCCACTACAGCATGAAACCCTCTATCCGGAAAAAACAAGGGGTGTGAGCAACCGGATGACCGGGAACGAAGCGTCCATCTCCGTGCAAAAAGGCCTGCTGCTTTGCATCCATGAAACAAAAACCACCAGAAAAAAGGAGTAACTTCCTATGAAACGCAAAATCTTACCCCTGTTATTACTCATTGCGGCGATCCTCCTCGCCGGATGTCAACCCGGAATGACAGAAACAACCGAAGGGGAAACCCCGGAGGAGCCCATCACCCTGACGGTGATGACCCACGACTCCTTTGCCATCAGTGAGAAAATCATCACAGACTTTGAAGCGGAGCACAATGTCACCGTTGAGTTTCTCAAAAGCGGCGACACAGGGGCCTCCCTCAATAAAGCCATCCTTTCCAGAGATAACCCCCTGGCCGATGTGTTCTATGGAGTGGACAACACGTTCCTCACTCGGGCCCTGAATGAGGGCATTTTTGAGCCCTATGACTCCCCGCTCCTGGAGGATATCCCGGATCAGTTCAAAATTGATCCCAACAACAACGCCCTTCCGGTGGATTATGGTGATGTCTGCATCAATTACGATAAATCCTATTTTGAAGAAAACGAACTGGCAATCCCCACCAGCCTGGAAGAGCTGACACAGCCCGAATATGCCGGATTGCTGGTGACAGAAAACCCGGCTACATCCTCCCCGGGATTGGCCTTCCTGATGGCAACCATCGCCCACTTCGGGGAAGAAAACTACCTAAGCTTTTGGGAGGACCTGGCACAAAACGATCTGGTCGTCGTCAATGATTGGGAAACGGCTTACTACACCAATTTCAGCGGCTCCTCCGGCCAAGGCCCCCAGCCCTTGGTGGTCTCCTATGGGTCCAGCCCGGCTGCAGAGGTGTATTTTGCTGAAAACCCGCCGGATGAAGCGCCCACAGCTTCCATCATCGGTCCCGAAACCTGCTTCCGTCAGGTCGAATTTGTCGGCATCCTGAAGGGCACCCCCCATCGGGAAATGGCAGAAACCTTCATTGATTACATGCTCAGCGTGCCCTTCCAGGAGGACATCCCCCTGCAGATGTTTGTATTTCCTGTCAACTCGGAAGCTGAACTACCCCCGGTCTTCGCAGAAAATGTTCAGATTCCCGACCAACCCGCCAACCTCAATCCGGATCGGATTGATCAGAACCGGGAACAATGGATCGAAGACTGGACTGAGACGGTCTTGCAGTGAAAGCCTTGAAAGCCCATTTTCGCACCTGGCTGACCAGCCAAACCGGCCGGGCGATCCTTTTCTGGATCGTCCCGGCCGCCTTTCTAGCGGTTTTCTTCTATCATCCTTTGCTGGCGTTGTTTCAACTGGTGGTCTCACCAGCCTACGAGTTCAGCCTGGTGTCTCTTGAACCCGCCAAAATCCTCAGACCCCTGGGGTTCACTGTCAGCCAGGCCGCACTCTCCACCTTGCTGACCCTGATCCTCGGCTTGCCTGGGGCCTGGTTGTTCGCCCGGTTCAAATTCCCCGGCAAGGGATTTTTAAAAATCCTGACCACCTTGCCCTTCATCCTCCCAACTGTGGTCGTTGCGGCGGGGTTCAATGCCCTTCTTGGGCCCCGGGGCTGGGTGAATCTTGGGTTGATGGCCCTTTTCAACCTGGAACAACCGCCGGTGCAATTCTTGAACACCTTTGGGGCCATCCTGACAGCCCATGTTTTCTATAACACAACCATCATTCTGCGGGTGGTCAGCAATGCCCTATCCAACTTAAATATCCGGCTCAAACACGCTGCCCAGGTTCTGGGCGCCAACCCATGGCGCACCTTTTCTGAAGTCACCTTTCCCCTGCTGCGCCCCTCCATTCTGGCGGCCACCTTGCTTGTCTTTTTGTTCAATTTCACCAGTTTTGGGGTCATTCTCATGCTTGGGGGCCCAAAATTCGCCACCCTGGAGGTCGAGATCTACATCCAGGCCCTGCATCTGCTCAATTTGCCTCTGGCTTCTGTGCTTTCCCTAATCCAATTGGTCTGCACCCTCGGGATCACCATTGCCAGCAACCGGCTGTCTGGAGCCCGGCAGATCGCTCTCTCTCCCCGTTCGCAAAAAGCCGTCCTGCGCCGCCCGAGCCCAGGTGTTGAACGCGTCACCGCCGCAATCCTGATTGGCATCCTGTTCATTCTTCTTGTCTCTCCCCTGGCAGCCCTTGTCCTGCGATCGGTGGTTAAACTGGAACCCAATCGCGGAGAACGGGGGCAGTTTCAGACCGGCTTCACCCTGCGCTACTATCAGGAACTGGGCGCCAATCCCCGGGAGTCTCTGTTCTATGTACCTCCTCTTGCCGCAGCCTGGAATTCTCTCCGGTTTGCCGCCATCACAATTGCCATCACCCTGCTGCTGGGACTCCTCGTGGCCTATGCTCTCAACCAGAGAACTCCCCTCAATAAGTGGCTGGACCCCCTCTTGATGCTGCCCCTGGGCGCTTCGGCCATCACCCTGGGGTTGGGTTTCATCATTGTCTTCAACCGTCCCCCCTTCAGCAACCTGGCCTTTCCAATCCTGATCCCCATCGCCCACAGCCTGATCGCGCTTCCCTTTGTGATGCGAACCCTGACCCCCGCCCTGCAGAGCATCCCAAAAGCCTTGCGAAACGCCGCCCGGATTCTGGGCGCCTCACCCTGGAAGGTCTGGCGAGAGGTGGATCTGCCCCTGCTGATGCCTTCTCTTATGGTCAGCGCCATCTTCGCCCTCACCATCTCCCTGGGCGAGTTTGGCGCCAGCAGTTTCCTCAGCCGGCCGGAATATCCCACCTTACCCGTGGCCATCTTCCGCTACATTTCCCAACCGGGGGCCCTGAACTATGGGCAAGCCCTGGCCATGTCCACACTATTGATGCTGGTCTGCGCCGGTGGTATCATCCTGATTGAAAAAATTCAATTACCCACCGAGGATTCCAACTGATGCTCCATGTTGATAGCATTAAGAAAGACTACGAAGGGAAGCCGCTGCTCTGCGGCGTTTCCTTTAAAGTGTCCCGTGATGAGACCCTCTGCCTTCTGGGACCATCCGGCAGCGGAAAGAGCACCCTGCTGCGCATCATCGCCGGCCTGGAAGAAGCCAAATCGGGACAGATCCTGTGGAAGGACGAAGACCTGTCCGGCACCCCCCCACACCAGCGCGCCTTCGGCCTCATGTTTCAGGATTACGCCCTCTTCCCCCACCGGAATGTGACCGAAAACATCGCCTTTGGCCTCAGGATGCAGAATCTCGCCAGGGACGAGATCAACCACCGGGTGACCGACGCCCTGAAGACAATCAATATGACCGATTTTGCGGATCGGAGGGTGACAGAGCTCTCTGGCGGCGAACAACAGCGGGTGGCTCTGGCCCGGGCCCTGGCCCCAAAACCCCGATTGCTCATGCTGGATGAACCCCTGGGGTCCCTGGACCGCACCCTGCGGGAACAGCTCAGCCGGGAACTCCGGCGCATCCTCCGGGAGACAAAAATCCCCGCAATCTATGTGACCCACGATCAGGAAGAAGCCTTTGCTATTGCAGACCGGATCCTTCTGCTGCACCAGGGCATCATTTTGCAAGACGGGAAGCCCCACGAAATCTATCATCATCCCCGGAATGTTTGGGTAGCAGAATTCTTTGGACTGGGCAACCTGGTCAGGGGAAAAGTGGTGGAAAGGTCCCCCCTTAAAGTGGACACCAGCCTGGGTTTCCTGGAAGCGCGCTGCGAGGGGAAGCCCCCCGAGGAGGGCCAGAAAACGACCCTTCTCCTGCGGCCGACCAGAGCCTGTCCAGTGGACAACGACTGCCCAAACCAGATTACTGGAGATGTTGTAGACCAGATTTTCCAGGGCGAAACCTATCGCATCACCCTGAATTGTAATAAAGAGGTGCCATATTTCCGGATCAACAGGCCTGAGCCTGCGGAGCTAAACAAACCCCTCACCATCGGCTATCATCCCGATGACATCCAGTGCTTGCCAAGAGAACACAACGCAGAATGACGGACAAAAACCACATCACCGTAATCAAACTGAACACCCGGCGGGAAGAAACCTGGCGCTATCCGGGACGCGTTCTGGAAAAAACGCCCCACAGTTGGCTGGTAGAGGCCTTCTTCAACCGCAGTGACCTGCCCTTCCACGGAATCACCCTGCGGGAGAATGACCGCTTCATTGAACGCTATTATGATAACCGTTGGTACAACATCTTTGAGATTCACGATGTCCAGGACAACCGGATCAAGGCCTGGTATTGCAATGTGACCACACCAGCCGAGTTCAGCCCTGGGAAAATTGCCTATATTGACCTGGCCCTGGACTTGCTGGTCTATCCCCATGGCGACCGGCTGGTCCTGGACGAGGACGAATTTGCCGCCCTGACCATAGATCCTCAAATGCGCAAGGCAGCCCGGAACGCCCTAAACACCCTGCTGGATCTGGCAGAGTCCGGTGCCCTAACCAGGGAGACCCGGCCACTTAAATGAACAGGAGACGCGCTTAACAACGTCTCCTGTCAGGTTATTGATTGTTTAAGTTTTTCAGTGACGTGCCTAGACAACGCCCATCAGCAGGGGCAGGTCATAATACAATGAATCATAGCCGCCGCCGGTTGACAGGCCCACAATCAAGCCAATAACCACAATACAGCAGCAGCACAAGAGAACCACTGCGACAACTGCCAGGATAATCCAAAGGGTCTTATTGCTCTTCTTCTCTGGAGGTGCGCCAAATGATTCGGGGGCATCGGGAATTTCATACATTTCGTCAGACATCCATTCCTCCTCTGGAATGATACTTCCGGTGGAACCTAGTGCGGATCAGTAATTATTGACAAAGGGGATCAGGCAAGCCGGTAAGGCCACCCCGCCCACCAACACCAAGACAGCCAAGCAAATGCCAATCACGGACAAGCCGATGTTAATCCAACCTAAAATCATCCCTGCCGAAGCCATGCCCTCACCGGACATCCGGCCGCGGCTGGCCCGAATTTCCTTTTTGGCCATGCTGCCGGTGATGATCGCCGCAATGGCACCCAGGAGCGGCAAAATGAAGAAACTGGCGATGCCCGCAATCAGGCTGATCACAGCCAGCGACGACGATTGCGGTCCATAGACCTGCGGGGGCATATCGTTGTAATCTTGATAAGACATCTTTTCTCCTTATGATTATTTTATTGTATTCTAATATGAAACCATCGTTCTGGTCAACGAAAAATCAGGTCAAATCCCGGTTTCTCATGGAACGCCTGGTAAGCCACCAGACAATCCAGATCGCCAAAATGAGTAGGATGATCCCAACCACAATGGGCAGGACAATGGAAAGCACCGAGAGAACGGTGGAAACCACATCCTCGAGGATGCTGACGGGCACATTGGCCGTCCCACCGGTGGTCGCCGTGATGGCCGGACGCACCGCGGCAGCCTTGACAGCGTGCACACTGCCCGCCACCAGCAGACCAGCCGCAATGGAAAGAACCGGATGCAATTCAGTGATCACCCGCGCACTGGCGGCGAAAAGGATCGCACCCGCCGCCGGCCGGATGAAGGTTTGAATGATATCATTGATGTGATTGACCGCTGGCACTTTGTCCGCAAAAAATTCCACCAGGGAAAGGACCACCAGCAAACCGATGATCCACCAGCTCGTGAGGGCTGTCCAGGGCTCAGAAAGATCCATCAAATTGGTGAATTTGGCAATCAGCGAGACAACCAGCAGGGGAATATAGGCGTTCAACCCCGCACTGGCTGAGAGACCAAATGCCGCTAAAATATCCATCTTGTTTCCTTTCTCATGCGTTCATTTTCCGTACTTACAGCAACAGATCAAATCCGCTCCAGGTGCCCGTCCATAAGAACCGCACCAGGTCAATCAATCCGATCTGGATCATGGCGATGATATAACCACCCACCAAAGGTAAAAAAAGCTGCCTTATATTGTCAAAGGTGTTGTCCACCCGAAAGAGGAGCGCCAACACCATGCTATAAACCATCACCAGCAAAATCACCACCCCAGCTGAGCTCAATACCGCCAGGGGATAGAGAATAATCGGCGTTTCCAGCAGGATCAACCCATTCATCAGGGCTGCCAGCCCCAATAAACCAAGCACCTGCTTCCAATTGCCCAGGGCCGAACGATTTTCCCAGCCTTTGAACATTGTCTGATAAAAAGAAGGCAGCAGGACCGCCGAAACGCCCAGCCCCATGCCGGTGCCGGTGACCAGCCGGGTCCAGTTCTGCGTCTCATAGACCGATGAAATGCCGGGGATGAGCATCAGAAAGGAATTGGATCCATCCAGAGCCCAGGCCAGGGCCAGCATGCCAAATAAAAGCAGCACGGGCAGGGGCGGCATCTTTCCTTTTCGTCCCTGGGCGGCCTGATAGACCAATCCCAGCACTGCTCCCAGAAACATACCGGAGCAGCGGGCGCAGAGGGGAAGCTGCCGGTCACCTAGTTGAAAAGATCGCAGTGAAATCCGGTGACAGACGGCATACCCCACCGCATCCGCCTTGCCCAACACACCCCGCGGGGTGAGGAAAAGCCAAACCACCGTGACGAGGAGGGCTGTTCCGAAAACAACCCACTGCCAAGTGGAGGCCCTGCGATGCAATTTCGATGATTCTTCCATGTCACTTTAAATTATAGAAGGTTCACTCCGTTGTGGCAAGGATTTTCACCGGGCAGAAAAGCCTGCGTCTACTCTGATATACGATTCCAAAGGGAAAAAGTTGTAACAACACCTTCCATACACCAAAAAAGGCCGTTCAGTTGGATTTGAACGGCCTTTAAGAAGCAATAGCTGTCGTGCTGTCAGCTTATTTTTCAGGTTCTATCAACTTTTCATGGGCCTTCGCCAACCAATCAATGATCCGGATGTTCTGAGGGCAGGCTTCCTCACAATCGCCGCATTCTATGCAATTATCCGCCCTGACCTCCGGTTTGACCTGATTGTTGTATGCCCATCGGGCATGTCCAAAAGCATCATACATGGTGGCGTCATTGTAAATGCTGAAAATCCGGGGAATGGCCACCCCATTCGGGCAGGGCAGACAGTATTCACACTGGGTGCATGGGATCGGCGCCAGGGATTCAAAGGCTTTGCGAGCCGCAGCTATCAGCGCTTTGTCCGGGTCTGTCAGCGTACCCACGCCAGAGCGATCAGCACTTTGCAGATTCTCCTCCACCTGTTCCATGGTGCTCATCCCACTCAACACTGTGGACACTTCCGGTTGATCCCACACCCACTGCAAAGCCCATTCCGCCGGGGTCCAGTCGCGGTCGCTTTGCGCCCAAACTTCTGCCACCGGGTCAGGTGGTGGATTCTTGGCGATCCGGCCGCCGCGCAGGGGTTCCATCACCACCACGGCCAGGCCGCGCTCCGCGGCCAGCCGCATCCCCTTCTGTCCGGCCTGGTAATTCACATCCATATAGTTATACTGGATCTGCGCCATGGTCCAGTTGTCATATCCCTGAACGATGGCTTCAAACACCGGATATTCATCATGGAAGGAAAAACAGAGATGGCCAAAAAGGCCCTCGGAGATCCGTTTTTCAGCCCAGGAAAATACATCCAGATCCTGATAATTCTTCCAGGATTTTTCATTGAGGGCATGCAGCAGATAGAAATCAATGTGCTGGACATTCAGTTTTTCCAACTGCTCCTCAAGATATTTGTCAAAATCAGCAGGCTCCTTGATCAGCCAACTGGGCATTTTCGTCGCCAGGCGGACTTTGTCACGGTATCCATCCTTCAAAACCTTGGCGACGAGATATTCGCTTTGACCCTTGTGGTAAGGATAGGCCGTGTCCACATAGTTCACCCCGCCGTCAATGGCCCGGCGGATCATGGCGATCGCCTCTTCCTCATCAATTTTGCCGCTGTCATCCTCAAGAGTCGGCAGCCGCATGGCGCCAAACCCCAGGGCGGAGACGTCCCAATCCAGAGACCCAAATTTCCGATATTGCATTCCTAATCAACCTCTCTTCTATTTCTGCCGATTCAAAGGTTAATTATACCCGCAGGAAAAAGGATCCAGCCACAGGGCGGGATGCACAAAAAACCTGGTGACGCATGCCTGCGCAAGCCCAACATGCGTTGGGCCGCCATCCTCCCGGCAGCCCGTTGTGTTTCTCTTCGCCTTTGCCGCTTCCGGCAAAAATCACCCCCGCTTAGCCGCTTTTAACGGCTTGAACCTCCGCCCCTAATCGCTTATCCTCATATCACACGAGTGCATCAGTGCCATATGATCGCGTCCGAAAGGAGCGCTTCTCATGACCGCAGAATCAAAACGTTCTGATCAGGTCAATAAACCGTCCGCCAGCAGCGCAGCCTCGTCTTGCAGATCTGACCGAACAGGAAACCAGTGCAGAGGCCTGACCTTTGCCGCTATTCGTTCCGGTTCGTTTTTTCCAAAAACGAATACCCGCACACCGGTAAGGACACGTCCGACTCGCACCTTAACAACATCATCCGCCGGAGATAAGCCCACAGCGTGGGAGCATGTCTGGAACAAATAAAAAAAAGGCCCCCTCCTGCCCCATCAGCGCAGTGCAAAGGGCCTCCTGGCCCGTGCTCGCCGCGCTTGCAGGCATCTGACGCATGCCTGCGCGCCCTGATTTCAGGGGAAGGAACGAGGATGGGGTCAGTCATTGGACAAACAGCTTGATGAGTCCCTATGCGATTGCCTTGGGACCCCGTCTACCTCGTATTGACAAAGCAGCTTCTTTGTGTGATACTAAGTTCAATAATTAGGCTTCAAATTGCTATCCCACGAAGAACAGGAGGTGGTGTACATGTTAGACAGTAGTAGTTACTTAACAAAGGCTGTGGCACCCCTCCTCGATGAACTTCGATAAAAGGTGCCTCAGCCCAGAACGGACAGCCGCCCATTTCCTTGGGCGGCTTTCTGCTTTAATTTTGTCAGCTTCCGTCAACATCCCTTTACAGCGCTATCGGCCAAATCCAGGATATTGTACAATGAAAAAAGGAAAGGAGCTCTTATGAAACAAACAGCCGTCTGGTGGATCCGGCGGGATATCCGCCTCCACGACAACCCGGCCGTGCAATCCGCGCTGCAAATGGACGCAGTGTTTCTCCCCCTCTTCATCCTGGAACCCGACCTCTTGAAAGACGCTGCACCCAAACGGGTCGCTTTTCTTTTTCAGGCCCTGCGGGATTTGGATCGAGAATTAAAATCCCACGGAAGCGGCCTCCTGATCCGACAGGGGCCGGCGGTCAAAGCTTTCAAGGCCCTCTCCGAAACGATCGGCGATCTGCGCATCTTTGCCCAGGAGGACTTCAGCCCCTTCGCCAAACGGCGTGATCAGGCGGTGCAGGAACAGCACCGCCTGACCCTCTGCCCAGGGCTGACACTGCAACACCCGGAAGCCGTCAAAAAGGACGATGGCGATCCATACATCGTCTTTACCCCCTACAAAAACAAATGGAAGGAGAAGCCCCTCCCCACACCAGCCGACTGCCTTCCTGCGCCGGACACCCTGCCGCCTTTTCCGAATGATCTGTCGTCTGAGACTCTGCCAGAGACAACCCCTGTTCCAGACTTTCCCGCCACAGCCGCCGCAGCCCAGGCGCGTCTGACTCAGTTCATCCAAGCGGACATTCAGCACTACAGGAGCAAACGGGATCGCATGGACCTGGAAGGCACCTCCAAACTCTCCCCCTACCTGCGCTTTGGCTTGATCTCAGCCCGGGAAGCTTTCGGCCGGGCCCAGATCGCCCTCCTTCAGGCTGGTGAGGACGACACCCGGGCCGAAATCCGCACCTGGATGGATGAGCTGGTTTGGCGGGAATTTTATATTGCGATTCTGCACCACTTCCCCCGGGTCATGGATGGCCCCTTTCGGGAAGCTTATGCCAACCTCAACTGGCGGGATGCCCCGGAGGATCTGCAGGCCTGGCAGGACGGTCAGACCGGCTTCCCGGTGGTGGATGCCGCCCTGCGCCAATTGCGGGAAACCGGTTGGATGCACAACCGCGGCCGGATGATCGTCGCTTCTTTCCTCACCAAGGATCTGCTCATCAACTGGCAGGAAGGAGAGGCCTGGTTTATGGCCCAGCTTGTGGATGGCGATCCGGCTGCCAATAACGGCGGCTGGCAGTGGAGCGCCGGCACAGGCACCGACGCAGCGCCTTATTTCCGGGTCTTCAATCCCGTGCTCCAGGGGCAGAAGTTCGATCCAGATGGGGTTTATATCGCCCGATGGGTGCCGGAACTCGCCAAGCTCCCTGTGAAATACCGCCACGAGCCCTGGAAAATGAAACCGGCTGATGTAAAGAGATATGGCGTTGAGCCTGGCAAAGACTATCCGGAGCGCATCGTCGCCCACCAGGTTGCCCGTAAGCGCGCCCTCGATGCGTATAAGTCCGCTCGTGAAGCACATCAGGAGGAATAAACTGTCATGATCCCCGATCAATGGTATGCCGTTCTTGAATCCCGGGAGGTGAAACAGGGAAAGCCAGTCGGTGTGACCCGTCTGGGAGAAAAACTGGTCTTCTGGCGGGATGAAACCGGACAGGTGGCCTGCTTGCAGGACCGCTGCGCTCACCGGGGCGCGGCTCTCAGCGCTGGCCGGGTGGTGGAAAACGAGCTGGAATGCCCCTTCCACGGGTTCACCTACACCCCCACCGGCAGGGTCACCCATATCCCGGCCCGGGGGAAAACCGCCCCCGTCCCCAAGGGGTTCCAGGCGCCTTCCTATCCCATCCGGGAAGCCCACGATTTCATCTGGCTGTGGTGGGGAACGTCCCGGAAGGTCTATCCGCCCCTGCCCTGGTTTGCAGATCTCGACAGCTCCTTCTCCTATGGCCGGGATTTTGATCTGTGGCCCGTGCACTACTCCCGGGCCATCGAAAACCAACTGGACGTGTTTCATCTGCCCTTCGTGCACAACACCACCATCGGCCGGGGCGGCCGGGTGGTTTCCGACGGACCCTTCACCCGCCTGGAAGGGAACACCCTGCGGGTTTGGGTCACCAACCATCCAGAAGACGGCC
>DAOTUG010000002.1:0-94126 GCA_034437335.1 Anaerolineaceae bacterium | reverse complement strand
GATAAAATAGAACCATTAAGCAAAGGAGAAACCATGGAAAAAGGCTATATAACCACAACCAT
Organism: Anaerolineaceae bacterium; assembly: GCA_034437335.1. GTDB lineage: Bacteria > Chloroflexota > Anaerolineae > Anaerolineales > Anaerolineaceae > Brevifilum. The sequence goes on along the minus strand of DAOTUG010000002.1, from coordinate 94,064 downwards.
CCGGAACATCAACAAACGAAGAATAATCGCTGCCTTCATATTGCTTTTTCTGATCGGCATGTCCTATGTCGTGTTTCTGCGGTACTTTTATAATTTTGCCTTCGGGCCCTTCGAGATCGAAAGAAGTGACCTCACCAATGCCGACCGGCCCAGAGATCTGTTTCAATATTTCATCACCATCCAGGGTGATGAAATCTACAACACAGGCTTTGAATATGTCACGATCCATGACAATGGCCGGCAAGAGGTTGAATCCTATTACTATGCCCTGGAAATTGGGCGGGAATATCTTCTGGTTGAAACCCCAGACCGTCAGGAAGCACCCACAGTGACAGGATACATCAAGGGCATTCCTTCGGACATTCAAGAAGAAGTTTTGGATGAAATCATCCGGGAATCCCCCAGCCTCCAGGGGCATTTCATGCCCTTCCTGTTGAAAACCAATCAATTCCGCACGGGGGGATGGGTTTGGATCGGCATCAGCTTTCTTCTGGGTTTGATCGCCATTATCAACCTGATCAGAGCGGCTGTTCATGTTGGCGCGCCCCAATCCCATCCGGTGATAAAAAACCTGTCCCAATTCGGCGACCCAAAACGGATCGCACAGGAAATTGACGCCGAAGTTACGGGCAGGGATGCCAGCAAGAAAAGAAAACACCTGATTCTGACCGAAAACTGGGTCATCCTCCGAAAGGGCAATAATTTCCAGGCAACCCGCTTTGAAGATATCATCTGGCTCTACAAGAAAATCGTCCAGCACCGAACCTATGGCGTTCCAACGGGAAAGACCTTCTCCGCCCTGGTCTATGACCGACACGGCACCATCCTCAACGTGCGGGGACAAGAAGACTACATCAACAAGATATTGGTCTCCATCGCCAACAAAGCGCCCTGGGCCATCCGAGGCTATTCCGACAAACTCTTCACACTGTATCGAAAAGACCGACACGCCTTTGCTCGGGAGGTCCATCAGCGGAAAAAAGGAAATAGCTGATCCAGGCACACGCTCTCACGAAAACCACCACCCCCGGCCCACTCGGCTGGGGGTTTTTATTGGCACAGTATTTGCTACCCTTAGGATACTGAAATAGTTTATTAATCATCCGGGAACCTGCCCGGCATACCGTCAAGTAAAATTGCTTAATACAGCACAAACGGATTATTCACAGAAAATCGAGATAACATCATGAAATATGCATTGAGAGCCGTCCCAGGGATTGCCCTAGAAAAACTAATCGGGCACGAAGAGAATATCAACCTATCAGCCAAGGTGCATTGGCCTATCGCCCCGCCCAAGTCCGCCAATTTTGCGTTGACGGAGGAATGCAACTCCCGCTGCAAATACTGCCACTGCTGGAAATTAAAAGACCGTCCGCGCCCAACCCTGGATGAGATCAAGATGGTCCTCGATTCCCTGAAGAAGTTGGGCGTGAAACAACTCACCTACGCTGGCGGAGAACCGTTGTTGCATCCCGATCTGAAACAGATGATCCAATATGCCCATGATCTGGATTTCTTCATCATCATGATGACCAACAGCGTCCTGGCTACAGAAAACAGGATGGAGGAATTCATCCATTCTGGCCTCAACAATGTCACCCTGTCCATGGATGCGGTTGATGAAGAGACCTTCAAATTATTGCGGGGGATTCCTTTCAATCTGGTTGAAAAGCGCGTTGAGGGCTGGCTTCGCCTGCGTGAAAAATATCCGAATTTTGAGATTTCGGTCAACAGCGTCATCTCCAAAGTTTCCATGCAGACCATCCCGGATGTTGTCCGTTGGTGTCACAAACGCGGCATCACGGTCACATTTCAGATCCTCCACCCAACATTCTACAGCGAAGATGGCCAATTCGACGAGGATCTGAAATTTGAAGAAAACGATTATGATGACCTGACGGCCTTCATCAACAAGATTATCGCCATGAAGCGCGAAGGCTATGGCATTCTGGCCAGTGAAAAATATCTCCGCAACGTCCCGGATTATGCCATTTTCAAGAAGGTTCCCGCAGACTTCCGCTGCCGTGCAGGATACGACAGCATCTCGATAGATAACCGATTGACAGCTTATTCCTGCTGGACCATTGGCAGAATTGGCAATCTGAAGGAAAACAAACTGGAAGATCTGTGGTACTCCTTTGGATATCAAAAACGTAGGGATAAAATGTGGAAAGTCCAGTGTGAAAAATGCTGGCTGACCTGCCACGCTGAAGATTGGAGCTAACCTGCCATCAGTCAGAAACGGAAATTTCGGCCCTTTAAGAATTTCAGTTGGTGTAAGGGTCGCCAAAAATATGAACGTGCGTCACGGTCGCAAACAAGAAAGTACAAGAGACAAAGCCCATGAAGCTGGATAGACGAGCTCGAAAAGCAGCCTTTATCGAAGAAACCATTGGCCGCATTCCCAGCAAGAAACTGGCGGCAAAATTGCGAAAACCCATTTCCAGGGTGCGGCTTGCAGATATTGTCCTCACGGAACGCTGCAATTCTCGCTGCAAGTATTGCCTCTGCTGGAAAGTGAAGGACATCCCAGAACCAACCACAAAAGAAGTCGAAAATATCCTGGATTCCCTGGCCAGACTGGGAACCCGCATCATCACGCTGGCAGGCGGCGAACCATTTCTCAGGAAAGACCTTACTCATCTGGTCCACTACGCCGCACAATATGGAATTAAAGTCAATGTGACAACAAATGGCATTATTGCGACCCCCAACAGGGTCAACAAGTTATTTGAAGCAGGGCTAGATTCCCTGACCTGGTCCATTGACACACTGGACCCGGAGATTTACGAGTTTGTGCGCGGCGTCTCTATGACCCCGGTGATGCGCAATCTCAAACAGGCAATTAGGAATAAGGACAGTTTTCCTGAAAAGGCAACCCTGAACATCAGTTGCGTCATCAGCCGCCACACCATTGATTCGGTCAAAGATGTGGTGCGCTTTTCCACGGACAATGACATGTCCGTCAATATACAGGTGGTCCACCCGGCCTGGTATTCCGAATGGTTTGACAAGGATCATCAATACTCCCAACAGGTCCAATTCACTGAAGAGGATGAACCAAAGCTTGAGGCATTGGTGGATGATCTGATCAGGATGCGCCAGGAGGGATATAACATCGTCACAGACACCAATTATCTGCGGGGCATTCCCGCCTTTGGCGTCCGTCACGCAATGCCGGAAAACTTTCACTGCCTCTCAGGCTATGATTCCATCTCTATCAATGTGGGCCTGGATGTTTATTCCTGCATTGATGCAGGAATCATGGGAAACTTGAGAGAAAACAACCTCGAAGATTTGTGGTTTTCCAAAGAATGGCAGAAACACCGCAATAAAATGTGGGGGCTGCAGTGCAATAAATGCTGGATTATCTGTCACACGGAGGGTCTGCCAGACACCTACGATCGCATCCGACGCTGATCTGCAGGGAGTTCAACGGCCTCAGTCCCGTTTTGTACGGAAGAAGAGAAATGCCGCGCCGATTGAGGCGAGATCTGCCAATGACCACCAAATCCTGGAGGCAATGGCGATTAAGGCCGGGAAGGGATCCGGAATGAGGGGGGCCAGCAAGAACCCCATCGCGCCTTCCCGAACGCCAATGCCCGCGGGGGTCAGGAAAGAGATAAATCCAACCACCCAGGAAAAACCCAAAACCCCGACGATCTGGAGGAAAGCCTGTCCGTTGAGGGGATAAAAACTGTCTATTAAGATGTAAAATCCTGTGCCAGAAACAAACCAAAAACCGAGATACACCCCCAGCATCACCACAATTTGCTTCCAGGAATATGCGATATGCACAGCCGGCCGTTTCAACCATTTCATAAAAACGCCCAGAAGCCAGTTCAACAATTTCGGAAAAAATAGTATCAGGAGCGCAGGGAAACTCAAGATCATAGCAATGATGGCCAATTGGCGGATGGAGTCCCGGGGAACAAGGAACATATAGGGCAAAAAAGCAACCACCCCGGTCACAATTAACAGATACGTTTCCAACAAAGCGCCAGCGCCTCCCAGGATCGGATCAACGCCAAAACCCCGCATGATGACCGCCCTTCCCGGGATGATCCAGATGCGACCTGGCAGATACTTCCCCAATTGAGACGCGTGGTAGGCGTAGTAGGCCTTGCTGAATGAAAGTGCAGATCCCAGGGCGCGTAAACTGGAGAGAGTCCCCAGCGGCAAGAGGCCGAATCCCACCAGCAATATCAGCAGGGTAAATCCCATCCTGCCCCACCGGATTTGAATCGCAGCCTCCTGCAGGGATCCCCAGTTAATGATCAGATTTCTGACCAATAAGGCCATGGGCGCCACAATCAGCACAACGGTGAGGCCAGTCCGGGCCCACTGATTCTGCCTGAACCAAACCAGAAAGGCCTTGAGGACGCCCTTCAGTCCACGCGGCCGAGTACCATTGTCCATGGGAAGGGCCTCCTGACGGCGACGATGTGGACCTCTGAGGCGACAAAAGAGATAAACTTCCGGGCTGGCCACTTATTGATATGCCCGGGTGTATTCCCCCAATCATTCCAATATTTTCCTCGCAGGAAGTTCGCCATGCTCCAAATCGGCTCATTGGGAACACTCAACAGGACATAACGTTTTGAAACACGGCAAACCTCCCGCAGGGCATGCAAGGGATCTTCGAGATGTTCCAAAACCTCGGTTGAGATCACCAGATCAAAACTATTATCATCAAAGGGTAACTCATAAATGGACGCACAACTAAGCGGCAGGCTCTCAAGAAGGGACTGTCCCACCCGCAAAAGATCTGCATCCAGGTCCGCTCCGGAAAGAAAGACCTCTCTGGCAAAGACAAACTGCAACTGCCGTAGGATCAACCCTTCTCCGCAACCAATTTCAAACACCGTGGAATGCGCCTCAACCTGGCTCAATTCAATCAATGCGTTCATGAAACCACGGATCAGACGGCGGCTGATGAGATTTCCGGAAAGATACTTGGTGTTGGCTGGCAGAGACACGCCAATATCATGGGTGCTGACAGGCCTTCCAGCGTTGGATTTGGGACTCATTTCAAATTCCTGTTATCCTGCATATCAAACCACATGGAAAAGAACAACGATTGGGCCGCGAAGATCGCGGTGAACATGAAGGTCATCGTGCTGATCGGCGGGACATGGCCTGCCATGAACCATTGAACCACCACCCTGATAAACAGAACAGTCGAGATAAGAATGAGGAAAAAAGCAAGAAAATAAAAAAAGACCAGGGGATGGAAATCCCGGATGACGTATTTCTGCGCCATCCGATACAAGAAGAGACGGACAAGCAAAACGAATAACCGCGGCGCCATACGCAGTGGTTTGATTCCGCTTTTTTCACCAATATTATAGACCGGTTTCACCGGATAATCCCGGACCCGAAAATCATAGATATTCAACCGAACCAGAAGATCATTGGGCATGCCATAGCGTTTGTACATTTTTTCCCAATCAATGGTCTTCAATGCCTTCTCATTGATAACCGTGTATCCACACTGGGAATCCGCCACATGCCAGTAGCCCGATACAATCTTGGTCAGCAGGGACATGCCCGAATTCCCGATGTAACGAATACGAGGGATAATGTGCCAGGCATCTCCCGTGAATAACCGATTGCCCTTGGCATAATCCACATCCCCATCCAGAACCGGCTTGAGCAGCCGGGGTAGATCATCGGGGTCCATCTGTGCATCACCCGCCATCACCGCAGCAGCCTCAACGTCATGGTCCCGGCACCAGATATATCCGGAAGCAATCGCACCACCCACGCCCTGATTCTCAGTGTGCTGAATCAAAACAATGCGGTCCGGATTGGTTTTCTGACGCTCCCGGACTTTTTCTGCCGTATCATCGCTGCTGAAATCATCCACCACGACAATCTTATCCACATAGTCGGGGACATTGTCAATGGCTTGCCGGATCAGTTTCTGTTCATTATAGGCAGGGATCACCACAGCAATCAACCGGTTGCCCTTGATGTCTCGAATTTCCTGATGTTCTATCTGTTTCTTTTTCCTGACCATGAAGAATTCCTAACTGCCAATGCCAACGCAACGATAGATGACGTTGTCATCGGGAATAGTCTCATATCTCAGAGCATGCCGCCCATCAATGAGCACAGGATGGCGCATTTTCTCTACAAGCGACTTCAAATTCACGTTTCGATATTCCCCATGAGCCACCATCAATACCACCGCATCCGCATTTTCAACACAGTCCATCAAGTCCCTCTGGTATTGCGGCACCCAGGGATCATGAATTCTGATCTCTGCCCCACGTCTGTGCAGCTCCTGTACCAAAACGGCGCTGGGACTGTTGCGGGTATCATCGCTCTCCTCAAGGTAAGCATATCCCAATATGCAAACCACGGCCCCCTTGACCTGAAGATTGACAGCAGCCAATCCCTCCTCCAGAAGAGAGAGGATATGACCGGGCATGCTCTCATTCACAGCCCTGGCGGACGGGATCAGCACCGGCTGAAACTGTCCCTTGACGGAAGATACCAGCAGCCAGGGGTCCTTCGGGATGCAATGTCCGCCAACCCCGGCTCCGGGAAACAACATCTGGCGTCCTGGAGATTTGTTCACCAATGCCCGCACCTTCCAGACATCCGCTCCATTGGCCTCACAGATCCGGGCAACCTCATTGGCAAAGGCGATCTGCACATCCCGATAGGCGTTTTCGGTGGTCTTGGTCAATTCTGCGGTGACCACATCACTGGTGTCCAGATCCGCCCCGACAATATGCCGGTAAAGGGAGCGCATCGTCCGGGCTGTGTGGGGGGTGCTGCCTCCACACACCCGGCTCATGGCAGCCAGATTCGCCAGAAGCTTTCCAGGCATTACCCGTTCCGGGCAAGCGCCCAAAAAGAAATCCTGGTTCAGGGCCATGCCGCTGGTCTGGCTCAGGAGTGGGGCCACCAATCCTTCCACGGTGCCAGGCGCGACCGTGGACTCGACAATAATCAGGCTTCCCGGTTTCATCACCTCGCCCAAACTCGCACAGACGGTTCGAAGCGCGCGATAGGCCGGACGGTGATCATCCCCCACCGGGGTTTCCACATCAATCAGGATGATATCCGCTTCCCGAATCTGGTTATAATCCGTTGTTGCCTGAAATGTTCCTGCCAACACCACGGATTCCAACAATTCCGAAAGGCCAGGTTCGCGACCCTCAATCGGGTTTTGCCCCCGGTTGATCCTAGCCACACGCTCAGATTTGATGTCCACACCGATCACTGAAAAGCCCTCCCGGGCAAAGCAGGCTGCGACAGGCAGCCCAACATATCCCAGGCCAATTACGGCAATGATCGCTTGTTTGGATGCAATTTTTTCTTCCAACAGCGAAAGATCGGGCATCGCGTTTTCCAATCGTCTCACAGATTAATCGGTTGGCTTGTCCGGCCGGATTCAACCATTGCCTTGGCCAAATTCAGGGCCTCCAGGCCATCCTTGCCGCTGACAGCCACAGGGGCACCCCCTGTGATGGCGGCCGTAAAGGACTCAAGCTCAGCCAGTAGAGGTTCCTTCTTCTTGACCACATGCCGGATCATCTGTCCCTCGGCAACACCCCGCAGGACCCGCATTGTCTCCCATTCAGGACCGCTGGCGTCAGTATTTTCATAAAAAAACAGATCCTGGGTGAGATAATTCACATAGTACATGCCCAATTCACCGATAACTGAAAGCTCTCGTATTTTTGTCGGGGTCAACCAATTGATCGAGAGGGTGCCGATCGCGCCATCCGCCAGACGGACGAGTCCGGCAAACAGATCCTCATGATCTGTTCGGATCTGATGCTCCGTTTCCGCATACACCCGGATGATATCCTCTCCGGTGACAAAGCGCATCACATCCAGATCATGCACGGCCAGATCAACGACCACCCCCACATCCCGGATCCTGGCGGGAAAAGGCCCCTGACGTCGGGCGGAGATCTGAAAGATCCGGCCCAATCGTTTTTCCAGAAGATGCTGCTTCAAGAGCTGCACCGCCGGATTAAACCGCTCGATGTGGCCAACCATCAATTTGATCCCTGCCTCCTTCGCAGCAGCGATGATTTCCTGCGCTTCATGGCGGGAAAAGGCAATCGGCTTCTCAATCAGCAGGTGGATGCCGCGTTGGATCACGGCCATGGCGGTTTTGAGATGATCCTCTGTAGGAACCGCAATGGAAACCGCATCCGGTTTGACCGTATCCAGCATCGTTTCATAGTCCGTGAATGCCCGCGCATCATATTGCGCTGCGATGCGATCTGCGGTGCTCTCATCAATATCACTGACCCCGGCCAGAACCACATCGGGCATCTGCCAGTAGACACGGGCGTGATTTCTTCCCATGGACCCTACGCCAATGACGGCTGTTTTCAAGGTCATAATTTGTTCACCTCTTGTGCAATGGTTTCCAGATCGCCCTCCGATAGCAGGGGATGGACCGGCAGGCTGATCACTTCCTTGACCATTTGCTCGGTGATGGGATACCGCTCCTCACCAAAGCCCATCTCCACCATGTGCGCCTGACGATACGCGGGGATCGGATAAAAAATCCCTGTACCGACTCCGGCTTCCTTCAAAGAAAGCACGGCGGCATCCCGATCCCTTCCCCCATCCATCCGAATAGTGTACTGATGCCAGACATGCCGCACATTCGGACGCGACACGGGGGTAACAACGGAGGTGATATGCGCGTTCAGGTAAGCCGCATTTTTCTCCCTCGCGGATGTCAGCTCTTCCAACCGTCCAATCTGGGTCAGGCCGATGGCCGCGTGGATATCGGTCATGCGGAAATTGTATCCCAGCATATCATGATGATAACGACGCTGCATCCCATGGTTGCGCAGCATCCGGCATTCCTGCGCCAGATCAGGGTCGTTGGTGGTGATCATGCCCCCCTCTGCGCTCATCACATTCTTTGTGGCATACAAACTGAAACAGCCGGTGCCAAAGCTTCCCACAGGCTGCCCTTCAAAGGTTGCGCCGATGGCCTGGGCTGCATCCTCAATCACCACCAGATCATGTTCTCTAGCCATTTCCATCATCCGATCCATTTCGCAGGGTTGCCCATACAGATGCACCGGCAGGATGGCCTTTGTCTTGGGCGTGATGGCTGCTTCAATCAATTCCGGATCGAGATTGAACGTATCCGCTTGTATATCCACAAAAACCGGCTTTGCCCCGACAAACAAAATGGTATTGATAGAGGCCATGAAAGTGAAGGGGGTGGTGATCACCTCATCCCCTTCACCGATACCGTGGGCCAAGAGAGCAATATGAAGGGCTGTGGTGCCCGATGAGGTGGCTACAGCATATTCCGTCCCGCAAACCTCGGCAAAGGCCTCTTCCAGTTTGGCGGTCTTTGGTCCCTGCACGATATAACCAGAATCAAGGACCTCCATGACAGCCTTTTTTTCCGCTTCGGTAATATAGGGTTTTGAAATGTAAATCACAGAATCCTCATTTTCTATTGATCAAGTATCCAATTGATTATATACGTGTTCTGGAACAACCAGGGAATCACCACAATCCGGACAGCGCATCACCACCCCACCCTCTGAGAAGCCCTCTCTGGCCGTTTTCTCTCCGCAGGCGCACACAAAGCCCTTCAACCGGGCCGGATTGCCATACACCAGACCATGATCCGGCACGTCCCGGGTCACCACAGACCCTGCACCCACCATCGCCCAGCGTCCGATGGTAACACCGCACACAATGGTCGCATGCGCGCCGATGGATGCGCCATAGGCCACCAGGGTCTCGGAGAGCTTCCAGTCCTCACCACGTTTCAGCGAACCATCCGGATTGATCGAGCGAGGAAACCGGTCATTCGTGAAAACACAATGCGGCCCGCAGAAGACGCCATCCTCCAGTCGGACTCCGTGATACACTGAAATGCCATTTTGGATTTTCACATTGTTTCCGATTTGAACTCCTGTATCAATATAAACCCCTTTGCTCAAAATACAATTCTGACCTATCATGGCCCCTTCCCGAATCTGGACGTGATTCCAGATTGATGTTCCAGCGCCAATTTCTGCGTCAGATGAAACCTGGGCGGTTTCGTGAATAAATATGTCTTTAGCCATGGTTCTCCCTCAAAAAACAAAATACCTGAACTTTCCCATCCACCTTTCTTGGTCAATTATACTCATAATCCGACTCAGTGTACGCGAAACCAGCATAACAACGCCGTATTATGGTTTAAAATAAGATATAGGAACCCGCTTATCCCGAACCGAATCGAAAGGAGCAATACGCATGCAGCGCAATCCCATCAACATTTCCCAGTTACAAGTCCAGCCCCACCACCTGTTCAATTCTCAGTGGCTCTTATTGACTGCCGGAGATTTCCAAAAGGGGCATTACAACACCATGACCATCGCCTGGGGGGCATTGGGCACCATGTGGAGCAAACCCTTTGCTCTGGTCGCCGTGCGGCATTCACGGTTCACCTTTGAATTCATGGAAGAATACAACAGCTTCACCCTGAGCGCGTTTCCCATGAAATTTCAGGATGCGTTGACTCTTCTCGGCAGCCGGTCCGGCCGGGATGGCGACAAAATCACCGATTCGGGGCTGACGCCGGAGGCCGCCAGCAGCATCCCATCGCCCACATTTAAAGAAGCGGTCATCGTCCTGGAATGTCAGAAGATCTACGCCAACGACCTCAACCCGGAACACTTCCTGGACCCTGACATCACAACCCATTATCCCCGCAAGGACTATCACCGGATGTATTATGGAGAAATCCGCAAAACCTTCGCCTCAGAGGAGTACACCGCCTGAGCTGGACCAACCAGGAACTATGCCCGCTCAAACAACTCCCGCAGATTCTCGATGATCATGTACAATCCGGCCAGCATGATCAGGATAGCCGCAGCCATCAGGAAAAACTCATACAGCAAGATCAGAAGGGCCGCCACCGCCAGGAAAATGGCAATATGGCGAGTCAACGCCCAGACCCTGCGCCGGAAGGCTGCCTCAATAATCAGGAGCAGGAGAAAAAGACTGCTTATTCCAAGGAAGAGATACCGCCTGGCAAAGAGGAAAAGCAGGACCACTGCGATCATCATCAACCCAATGCTGATCGCGGCCCAAAATTCAGCGAAACGCCCAAAGCGTAAGGATTGTTTGACATGGGGCCGGTGAGGATGAGAGAGATGTTGCCTCCGGGATCGCGCATCAGCCTGCTGCAAGGATTCTTGCTGCTGGATCAAAGCCGTCAATAGGGCCTGTTTCACCGTGATGGCATGCCGCTTCTGAGAGAGAATGTCCCGCTTGTCATCCAGGGCTTCCTGAGCTGCCTGCATGGCCTGGCGCAGATGTGAGATTCCCCGCATGGCCTGGATATCCAGGCTTGTTTCAAAAACCTCCCCCTGCAGACGGTTAATCTCCCGATGAAGCAGACGAATCGCATCCCGGGTCTCTTCCTGGCGCGTCCTTAGCAAGCCCTCCCATTCTGCTGGGGGCACGACGGAATCCATGCCGGCCCAACTCAGCGGATCATACCAGGCTTGGCGCACGGAGCCGTCTCGTTGAACCATGGGTCCTGCGGGCGCATCTTCTCCGGAAAAGGGATCCTGAGCATAATACCCCCACAAACCGCGATAATTTGCCACCCAGGGGGGCGGCGGTGAAATCACTGTCGGCTCCAACCAGACTTCAGGACATCCCGGACCAATGCACAGTCCATCCCCCCGGGCAAAATCCACAAAAGGTACTCGAAAGACATTGATGCGATCACTTGTCTTGTCTTCGCGAGCTTGTTTTTCATTGAAGACCTGCGCAAAAACCTTCTCTACACGATTCACAAAGGATTTTAGAGGGGTTAAAAACGGAATACTGATCTGGGTGAGATATTCGCCGGGTTGAAAGTAGCTGGCATGGGACCCGCCCCCAACATACACGACGGGGTGCTCCCCCTGTTTTTCCACTTCCGGATCCTGCCAGTGACGCCTGAGATCAGCCCCGGAAAAATCATGACACGCATAGGCCACCCAATACGGGGCCAGGGCCCCCTCACTATCCTCAGAAAGATACAATGTGATCATCTCCCAATCGGCTTCATGATCATTGCCGCCGTTGAAACCCGATCGCCAGTTATTAAACGGATAGAAAAACCAGTATTGCAGGATGGTCCAGCCATTCTCACGAAGGACCCGGCCGTAATATTGAAAGGCGCGCTTTTCCCGCAGCATGTCGTTGAATGTCACCATGGCGGCAGCCATGGAATCGCCTGGCACCCGCCCGCGCAACAAAAGAGAGATCGAAAACAAGGCATCCACAAACCGAGCCATATACCCCACCCGCGTCAAACGGCTGCGGGCGGCCTTAAAGGAGCGAGACTTGCGTGCAGCCCGCAATTTCTGAAGCTGGAATTCCGCCAGCTCACGGACATTCATGGGCGAGATAAACTGGAGAAAATGGATGCCGCCGGGAGGCGCCTGCCCAACCGTTCCCAGGCGGTGCAGATCAAGGGCACGCTCAGCAATCAATTCTCGCGGGGGCGCATCCGGTTCTTTGACCCACAGACTGGACTCGGCGACATATTCTGCAACATCATAAGGGAAAAACGCCTCCCCCTCGGTAAACTTCAGCACAGGTTCAAACCGTCTGAGCAGCGCACGGTCCGCAGAATTTTCAGCCATTCCGCCCCCCTTCCGCAGGGCTTTCCGGGTACAGGAACCACTCCCGAACGTCTGTATTGTTCAGATAGAACACCATCAGGGCGCCCACTACCAGGAGCGCATACACCTGATTCGGTTTATAAATCCAGTACAAGGCAATCCCCAGAATCAGGGTTGAGATCTGCACCAACAAGCTGAGGATCCAGGCAAAAGCGCTTGCTCTGAAAAACAACCCCCCCGCGATCAAAGAGGCTCCAGCAGTGATCACCAGGATCACCGCAGCAATGACATCATACAAAAGGGTTTCGCTGCTTTCAATGTCCCCCGGAGTACCCGTCACCAACTGGAACGCCTCCCGAAGGGCTGCGGTGAAAGTGTTCCATGAGCCAAGAAAAGCAAAGTCATCGGTAAAGAGATTTAATCCGATGATCAGCAACACAACCGCCTCCAACAGCAGGAAGATTCCCAATAAAGGGACAAGACGGGGTTTTTTTTGCCGTATTTCTAATTCAGTCATCCTCCGCGCCTTCCCGGCCATCTCATTTGATTGTAGATGTTAAGCGCCTTTAAGGCAAGCCGCTCTCAGGCCAAACCGGGACAGAAAAAGGATCCGCAGGCCAAAGGGGACGCGGTATAATCAACACAGCAAACTACTATTTGGGAGACAGGAATGAGCGAAAGGAAAATCAGAGTATTGATTGCCAAACCGGGTCTGGACGGCCATGACCGGGGGGCAAAGGTCATCGCCCGGGCTCTGCGGGATGCAGGGATGGAGGTCATCTATACCGGCCTGCGACAAACACCCGAAATGGTCGCCGAGGCCGCTTTGCAGGAGGATGTGGATGTCGTGGGGCTTTCCATCCTTTCCGGGGCACACAAAGCCCTCGTCCCTGCAGTCCTGGAGAAACTGCAGGACAATGACCTGGGCGATGTCCTCGTTTTCGTCGGGGGGATCATCCCTGAAGATGACATCCCCGGCTTGCTTGAAAAAGGCGTGCATGCGGTCTATGGGCCGGGGACCGGAACCCAACAGGTTGTTCAGGATATCCATCAGGCTCTCAACAGACAACAGGCTTGAACCATGCCCCGGAGTGACCCTGAGGCGATTCGAAATGGGAATCGCCGCGCCCTTTCCCGGGCATTGACCGCTGTTGAAAATAACCAGCCGGAAGGGCAAAAAATCCTGAGTGCGCTTTTTCCTCACACAGGCAAGGCGCATCTGATCGGTGTAACCGGCGCCCCCGGCACGGGAAAGAGCACCCTCGTCAACCAACTCGCCAAAGCCATCCGCCGGCAAGGCGAGCAGCCCCCCCGGGTCGCAATTATCGCCGTTGATCCAACCAGCCCTTTTTCTGGCGGGGCTCTGCTGGGAGATCGCATCCGGATGCGGGACCTTGCAGGAGATGCGGGGATTTTTATCCGCTCAATGGCCTCCCGGGGCGCCCTGGGCGGCCTTGCCCATGCGACCGCCGCCTTTTCGACCATCCTGGATGCGGCCGGCTACCAGATCATCCTGATCGAAACGGTCGGCGCAGGTCAGGCGGAAGTGGATATCGCCAGATTGGCCCACACCGTCCTTGTCCTGGAAGCGCCAGGATTGGGAGATGAAATCCAGGCGATCAAAGCCGGAATCCTTGAGATTGCCGACATCCTGGTGGTCAACAAAGCCGACCGGCCCGGTGCTGAAAACACAGCCAGGGCGCTCAAAGGCATGCTGGCCATGACGAAGGGATCCGGCAGCTTGCCCACAGCCGGAAAACACCTGCGCCAGTCCGCCCCCGCAGAGAAACCGGTCAAGCACCAGGAACAACCGGCGCAATGGCAGACCCCCGTCCGTTTGGTGACCGCCACCGTGGGTGAGGGCATTGCATCCTTAATCTCGGATATCCAGGCCCACAGAAACTATCTCCTCGGGTCCGGGTTCTGGGAGACGAAAGAACGCTACCGTCTGCAAAAAGATCTGGAAGCGCTGATTCAGGACAGGCTGGTGGAAGACTGGCAGGCGAGCCTTGCGCCGGGACAATTTGAATCCGCACTGGAATCCCTTGTGGAACGATCTCGTTCCCCCCACAACGTGGTGGAAACCTTGCTGAAAGCTTCCTCAAAAGGTTCATCCGATTCTGTTTAGCGGCATTGGAGCCGCAATCATCACATCATCAGGAGAAGAAACATGGAAAGAACGCTGATTAAAGACCTTAAAGATCACATTGAAGAAACCGTCCAAATCCAGGGCTGGCTGCACACCCTCCGGGATCAGAAAAACATGCAGTTTCTCATCATCCGGGACCGAACAGGGCTCGTTCAGGTTGCCCATTGGAAAAAAGGCAATCCAGATGTAGCGGAACAGATCTCCGCCCTCGGCACGGAATCGGCTCTGACCATCCGCGGCAAAGTGGTTGAGAATGACATCGTCAAGTTGGGCGGCCTTGAAATGCAACTGGAAGCATTGACAATCGAAGGCGCCGCCGACATCCCTCTGCCCTTTGAACCCTTCGGGGAATACCTTCCGGAACAGGATTTTCGCCTGGACTGGCGTTATCTGGATTTGCGCCGGGATGTCAACCGGTTGATCTTCACGGTGCAAACCACAGCCGAACAGGCCATGCGGGAATATTGGCTGGACCATGATTTCCTCGAAATGCACTCTCCGAAGATCATGGGCGCGCCCAGTGAAAGCGGTGCAGAGCTTTTCAGCTTGCCCTACTTTGAAACGACCGCCTATCTGGCCCAATCTCCCCAGTTCTACAAGCAGATGGCCATGGCGGCCGGTTATGAACGGGTGTTCGAGATCGGCCCCATCTTTCGGGCGGATCCTTCCTTCACCTCCCGACACATGACGGAATTCACGGGGGTGGATATGGAAATGTCATGGATCACTTCCCATGAAGACGTGATGACCTTCATGGAAGGCTGGTTGGCCCATGTCTATGAGCGGGTGGTTGAAAATCACGGCCCCGCCATCGAAGCAGCCTTTGGCGCCCGTCCCATAGTGCCCAGCCTCCCCTTCCCGCGCATCTCCATGGCTGAGGCCCATGAGCTTCTGGATGACATCGGGTATGCGCTTCCCCCCGAGAAGAAACATGACTTGGATCCCGGTGCAGAGCGTGCCCTGGGCGCTCATTTCAAGGAAACCCAAGGGCATGATTTTGTTTTCATCACCGATTGGCCCTTCGCCGTCAGGCCGTTTTATCACATGCTGCATCCGGACAACCCCGACCTGACCCGCAGCTTTGACCTGCTGGGAAAAGGGCTGGAGGTGGCAACCGGGGCCCAGCGGGAGCACCGTTATGACATCCTCAAAACCCAGGCTGCCGCCAAGGGCCTGAATGTTGAACCAATCGAAGAGTATCTGAACTTTTTCCGCTTTGGAACACCGCCCCATGGCGGATTCGGATTTGGCCTCAACCGTTTTCTGATGATTTTGCTGGATCTGGCCAATATCCGCGAGGCGGTTTTTCTGTTCCGCGGCCCCACCCGGTTGACGCCCTAATCCCTGAGGCGTCAGGAAAGGTATTGAGAAATGGCACACATCTACGGAAAACGCATCCGCCTCCGGGCGGCCGAAAAATCTGATCTGCCGGATTTCCTGCGCTGGGTCAATGACCCCGATGTGACAGAAAATCTGATGCTGGTCTATCCCATGTCCGAAGTGGAAGAGGAAAACTGGTACGATTCCATGATCCAGCGTCCCAAAGAACAGCATGTTCTGGTAATTGAAATCGAGGACAAGGGCCAGGCCTACCCCTGGAAGGCCATCGGCACCTGCCAGTTTCACAATCTGGACTGGCGCTGTCGCTCCGCTGAAATTGGCATCATGATCGGAGAAAAGCGCTTTTGGAATCAGGGCTACGGCACAGAAACTGTCAAATTGTTATTACAGCACGGTTTTGCAACCCTGAACCTGCATCGCATCTGGCTCAAAGTCTACGATAAGAACCTGGGCGGCATCCGCGCTTATGAAAAGGCTGGGTTTCAATTCGAAGGCCGCTTCCGGGATGGCCACTATCAGCACGGACGCTATTTCGATATCAACCTAATGAGCATTCTTCGCTCGGAGTGGCACCCCGACAGGAACGAAAAGTCTGAGAAAGAATAACAGGAAGGAACGCAGAATATGGCTTCCCCCCATATGCGGCATGAATTACTCTATGGGAATATCAAACTCTTCGCAGGGACGGCCTCCCCGGAGCTGTCTCAGGAAATTGCAGACTACCTGGGGATTCCACTCTGCGGGCGGGATATCATCGAATTTCCCAATGAAAATCTTTTCGTCAGGCTGCATAACAGCGTCCGCGGTCAGGATTGCTATGTCATCCAATCCACGTCGTCCCCCGTTCACCGAAATCTGATGGAACTGCTGATCCTCGTGCAAACCCTGCGGCTCGATTCCGCCGGGCGCATCACAGCCGTGGTGCCCTATATGTGTTACGGTCGGTCCGACAAAAAGGACAAACCCCGCGTCCCCATCACAGCCCGTTTGGTAGCCGACATGATTCAGGTGGCCGGAGCAGACCGGTACATCTCGATTGATTTCCATGCTGGACAAATCCAGGGTTTTTTCTCCATTCCCGGCGATGTTTTGCGCGGCTTTCATGTGCTGAAGGACTATCTGGTGGACATCGCCCCCTGCTTGCACAGGCCTGTCATCGTGACGGCAGATCTCGGATTTGCCAAGAAAGGTCGGGTGTACGCCGACTTGCTGCAAACGCCCCTGGCCTTCATTGAAAAAAAACGCACACTGGATATCAAGAATCCCCAATCCCTGACCATCATCGGGGATGTGCAGGATCGTGACGTGATTCTGGTGGATGATGAAGTCAATTCCGGCGGATCCATGGTCCACGCGGTGGAAATCTGCAAAGAGCACGGCGCACGGAATATCTATATGGTCTTTGTGCATCCGGTTCTTTCAGGGAATGGAGCGGAACGGTTGGCGCAACTGCCTGTCAAACGGTTTGTGACCACCAATACCATCCCCATTCCCAGGGAAAAGCAGGCCCCTTTTGGGGATCGTTTGAAAATCCTCTCCATCGGTCCCATGCTGGGAGAGGTAATCCGACGGGCCAATCAAGGCCGCAGCGTGGGAGCCATGTTCAATGAATAACCCCAACCGCAGCAGTTAGTTAAAAGGAGACACCATGACAGAAAAAACCAACCAGGAAACCCATAAGAAATTTGCCATTGAACTCTTTAACCAGACCTGGGATCTGCTGGAAAAAGCTGACCGCTCCCAGGAAGACACAGACCGGATGATAAACGCCTGCCACGCGTCGCGCTACCACTGGTCGGTGGCCGGGAAAGCCGTACATATCGCCCGGGGGGAGTGGCTCATTTCCCGGGTGTACGCCGTGCTGAACCGGGCGGAACCCTGCCTGTATCACGCCGGTCGCTGCCTGGAGATCACCTTGAAAAATGATCTGCAGGATTTTGACCTGGCCTTCGCATATGAGGCCATGGCAAGGGCTTGCGACCTGGCCGGCGATGCCGTTGAACGCGCTAAGTATATAACGCTGGCCAAGGAAGCCGGCGCAAAAATCGAAAAAGAGGGTGACAGGAACTATTTCTTCAGCGAACTGCAGACTATTGAACCTGGCCTTCAAGAATAGGGGCCCACGATATGGTTGTATTGACCTGCAGTAAATCCACCGATTAAAATGGGGGAACGACGCAATTAGAAAAAAGGAGAACAACACCATGCGACCCTTTCCATCCAAACGGGCTCCTGCCTTTGCAGATGTCCCAGATGAAAAGTGGGCGGATTGGCGCTGGCAGCTCAGCCATCGCTTGAATTCCGCCGAAGATTTTGAAGCCATTTTCCCCCTGACCGACAGCGAGCGCACTGCGCTCAGCCGCGGCGATCTCTTCCGCGTGGATATCACCCCCTATTTCGTGTCCCTGATTGATCCGGCCAACCCCAAGGATCCCATCCGCAAGCAAATCATTCCCATGGCCGGCGAGATTGTGCCCTTTACCGGTGAGATGGAAGATTCCCTGGCCGAAGACGCCCATTCCCCCGTTCCCGGATTGGTGCATCGCTATCCTGATCGGGTCCTCATGTTGGTAACCACTCAATGTGCCAGCTACTGCCGCTATTGCACCCGGTCCCGCATCGTGGGCGACCCATCCCAAACCTTCTCCTCCAGGGACTTTGAAGCCCAGCTTGACTACCTCCGCCGGACACCCCAGGTGCGGGATGTGCTCCTCTCCGGTGGAGATCCCCTGACCCTTGCGCCCAGGGTCCTGGAAAGGCTCCTGAAGGCGCTGCGGGAAATCCCCCACATTGAAGTTGTGCGGATAGGCTCCCGGGTGCCGGTGTTCTTGCCGCAACGGATCACAGAGGATCTTTGCGAAATCCTGGCCCAGTTCCACCCCATGTGGATCAATATCCATGTCAATCATCCCAACGAGATCACCGCAGAACTGGCTGAAGCCTGCGACCGCATGTCCCGGGCCGGAATCCCCTTGGGGAATCAATCGGTGCTGTTGGCTGGGGTCAATGATGATCCCTACATCCAGCGGCGCCTGGTTCACGATCTGGTGCGTCTGCGGGTGCGCCCCTATTATCTCTACCAATGTGACCTGGTGCACGGCGCAGGTCATTTCCGGACGCCGGTGGGCAAAGGGATTGAAATCATCGAAGGACTTCGCGGGCACACCTCCGGGTTCGCCGTCCCCACATATGTTGTGGATGCACCCGGCGGCGGGGGAAAGATCCCCCTGAATCCGCATTATCTGGTCAGCTATTCCGACCACAAGGTGGTCCTGCGCAACTATGAAGGCTTTATCACCACCTATGAAGAACCCACCGAATACGACCCCATTGACCCGGCCCTGGTCCTACCCTTCAAGGATAAAAACCTGGAACCCGGCCAGAGCGGAGTCTTTGGCCTGCTGGAAAGTGAAGACATGTCCATCAAACCCGAGGGTTTTGACCAGCTCCATCATCGCGGGGGCGATCGTCACCGGCTGCGGGAGAATTCAGAGAAATGGAAACCCCTGGGAATCGGGAAAGGGGATGAAGATTCCCAACCGCCAGCATGAAATGAAAACAACTCTAAAAGAGAATCACAAAACGCCCCGATGGGGGCGTTTTTTTCATTTGCCGGAAGATCAGGCGTGGAAATCATGGGTGTTCCCAATGGCTTCCAGAATGGCTGCAAAATGCACCCAATCCAGGCCTATGGGTTCCCGGTCCCCTGTGATCAGTTTTTCCAACAGAAGGATATCATCCGAAAGCTGCCCCAGATTCAGGGCCTCCGGTTCCCGATAAGGATCATACCGCGCATCGTCGGGAATGTGCCAGTAATAGTCCGATTCGATTCTTACGAACCCGATCCCGTTTTCCTCCAGGTTCTCACACAACCGGTCAAAGATGCGGCGCAGTTTTTCCAGGGAGACTTCCATCACTGTTCCATCCTCACCTCACCCCGGCACGCTCAGGTTGTGGGCGGGATGGGGTCATCCTTGGAAACCCCCGTCGGTTCCAGAGCATCCACCTTTTTCCCCTTGCCCCCCCTGAGCACGGTGATCATCACCAACACGAAGGGCACCAGAATCAGCAGGCCGCCCAGACAAACCATCCACCCCCCATTGAGGAAGCCCTTCACCGCGCTGTCCAGCAAATCCTGTCCCGTCTGGATTCCTCCAAGAGCGCCCGTAAAGGCATTGATGCCGGGGATCAGGAGAACACATCCCGGACAGCCGCATGCAAGAATTGAAACCAGGGCAATGATCATGATTGTCTTGTTCTTTTCCATCGCTTTCCTTTCCAGCCGGTCCATTTGAAAAATTTTACCATGGGAAAGCGTGGAGATGGCTATGGTAACAGATCAACCGCCAAACCGATCTCTCAGAGGAAGACGCCCCCTAGAGCACTTCGGACAACCATCCTTTGATCTCATCCACAGTTGGCAAGCGTCCGGAAGATTTGACTGAATCGCCGATCACCAGGGCCGGAGTGACCATAACATCATACGCCATGATTTCCTGCAGCGATTCGATCTTGATGAAATTCGCCTCCAGATCCAACTCGGCCGCGGCCTCTCGGGCCAGGGATTCCAGTCGTTCGCATTTTGAGCAACCCCCACCCAATATCTTGATATCCATGTGCATACACTCCTTCCACTGTTTATTGAATAAACCAACCAAAGATCAGCCCGGACAAGGTGCTGAAAATTGTAACCAGGACCACATACAACGCCGTTTTCTTCTTGCCAATCACCGAGCTCGTGATCAGAATGGACTGCAAACTGAGTTCCGGATCTGCCAGCAGATATGCCAGCAGAGGTCCTCGGTGCATCCCTAGGGCGAGGAAGGTTTGCGCCACCGGCACCTCCACCAACGTCGGAAAATACATGAAGACCCCAAAGAGCACACCCGCCAGGTTGGCCCACAAGGTATTTCGCCCGGCCAGGGTTTGGATCCAGACGGGAGGAATCAGCGCCCGGGCGATGGAAGCCAGGAAGACCCCCACCAGCAGCAGAGGCATAATCTGTTTCACAAACCGCCAAGCCTCCCACAACCATTCCCGCCGTTCGGAGGCGTCCAGGAGACGCACTGCCACCCACCAGGCTCCGGCCAGAAGAAGGGTCTCCGCTACCAGACGGCCTGTGATCCCAACCCATAACCCCTCCGGGGAAGCATCCACCGTCAGTGACGCGAAAAGCAGGGTCAGTGTGATCAGCCCCAAGGTGAGAACTGTCCAGGGGGTCAATTCCCGGTCTATGCGTTTGAAACCCTTGAGAGCCAACAGGGCTATCAGGATCAATAAGCCAATCAAGACCAGGCCCTGCACGGTGACGCCCTCAATGCCCAGCCCGGGATTAGGCGGAATCACCTGATCGAGACGGTTTTGCAGGCTGAGGGCCCAAATCCCTGGGATGGTAAACGAAAATAACGAATCCCGCAGAAGGGCGATCTGCAAGGTTCCGGCGATGAGAATGCTCAAGAGCAGGAGAAAAAACAAACCAATCTTTCCGGGGATCCCGGCCCGACCCTTGAATAAGGTCCCCTTTGCCGTTTCAGCGGCATGGGCAGCGTCCTCTTTGCGGAACACCCAGGCCATCACGAGGCCAATCAGGATCCCGAAGACCAGGGCCAGGAACACACGAGCCAGGGCAATATCCATCCCAATCTGCACGCCGGTGAAAGAGATGGCCAGGATATTGACTGCCGGCCCCACAAAGAGAAAGGTGATGGCCGGACCAAGACCTGCGCCTTTTTTATAAATGCTGGCGAAAAGGGGCATGATGGTGCACGAGCAGACCGCCAGAACAAACCCACCCAGGGCCGAAGCGGGATAGGAAAGCCACCGGGATGCATCCCGACCCAGATAGCGAGTCACCGCTTCCTTGGGCAAAAGGGCTGCCAGGGCGCCTGCGATGAAAAAAGCCGGCAACAAACACAGCAGGACATGGGCTGCCAGATAGGCCGCCAACCCGCCGAGGCCTGATTGCAATACCGAGAGGATAAATTCTCCTACCATAATAAATCTCCATATATAGATTTTTTTGCATATTTATCAATAAAAAATCAAGCGGACTGCGCCGAGCAGACAGGGCAAGTGCAATCAGCAGGCCTGGAGGGGGGACCAGATTCCCCCAAGACAATCGCCAGCGCCAGGCGAACCCGGTCATCCAGCAGATGATAATACACCATCTGGCCCTCTTTTTCATCCCGCACCAAACCGCTTTCCCGCAGAAGGCGCAATTGCTGGGACACATAGGCCTGGGGACGGCCCGTGACAGCCTGCAGATGACATACGCAGGCAGCCTCACGGCGCAGTTCATTCAAAATCTGCAGCCGGACGGGATGGGCCAGCATATGAAAAAAATCCGCTTTGTTCTCGTAGTTCATCATATTCAGTAATTGATATATAAGGTTCTCTGCATATACTAATCCCCTTTGTATCTTTTGTCAAGGGTGCGCGAATAACAGGAAAATTTTTGTCCAAATTCTCATGAGTAGTGGATGATGTTATCAATTAAATTTCCTTCAGCTTTTATTTTTCCTGTGTTCCTATCAATATAGAAAATCCTGTTTGTCTCTGAGGCCTCATCGTACATTCGGCGCTTTTTTAGGGCAACGGATGATAGCGCATCTGTTATTAGTCATGATTGAATATCGTTAACCAAGTTGGGCATGATGTTGCTGTTTGTTGTCCTTTTTTTTCGGTTTACGTTTTTAAGGAGACAAGGATGGGTAGTTATGTTTTTCCTGAATTAGGGACGAAGACAGTCCCCACCTTTTCTGTTCAGGCAGCGCATAAGCGCTGCCTGGTGCGTGAAGGGCTGTTTTTGCCGACGTTTTATATGGTTGGTGGGGGGATCTCAAAAGCAGTGTATCAGCAAAGACTTTGAATGATCCTGTGTGGGGGAAAAGGGACCGGGAGCAAAAAGATCTCATTCCTCTTTATATGGGTGAAGAGCTTAATGCGACTGTGGGTGTTTTCAAGGCTCATCTTGGAAAAACGCCTTTGCTCTGGTCTGCTGAAAAAATTTCTATGGCAGCAGCAGGGAGTCCCCTGACTTGTGGGGAGAACCCATCAATGCTGATGGCGAGAGGGATCCTTTCCTTTATGAGCCGCGTCTGCTGCATTTTTTGTAACCGCAGCCCAGTTTGGTATATGATGAGGAAGCCGCTTCTGCAGAGAAGAATTGGGGTGAGACCAATGTTTTTACACGGGAGATTGGCCCTTTCTTTTCAATCATCGCTTTCAGCGATTATAACATGTCTTTTGAAGTTCGCAATGCGGATCTGGCCGCTTGTCGTCTGGGAGAGATTTTGCGTGAACATTGGAGCGCCGTTTCGGGAGGGGAGGATGATTTTTAGTCGTTTTTGAGGGGATTCTGTTATTCGCCAATAACAGGGTGCGCAGAAAAGCCGTCCAACGGGACGGCTTTTCTGCGCTGTAACATCACATTCTCGGCAAGATCATTCCCCATTCTTGAGAAGGAGCCTGACATCCTCCGGAGTCACCTGATCCTGAAAGGCCTTGATAATCTCCCCGGGTTCGACAATGCCCACATCCATCAGATCGCGCACATAGTCCGCCGGCACCCCAACGGAATAATAAGGAGCAATGTCCTGTGGACCCCAGGCGTCAAACCCGGCCTGCCGGAAGGCAAGGATCCCCTCCGGTGGGATGCGATGAAGTTTTGCCGCGATGAGATCAGGAACGGACAGATCATCCAGACCCGCCTCCTGATAGCGCCGGATAAATTCAGGTTCCACCTGATGAATCCGGCAATCAACCAGAGTCTTCAAGCCAAATTCAACCCCCGTGGATTTCATCCTGCGGAGGTAATCCACCGTCACATGATGAAGCTTGCATTCGATAAGATCCTCCAGGGTGAACCCCGTGAAACCCGTTGCCTGAAAGGCTTCCACAAGTCCCGGAGTAATGCCGTGGATGCTCGCATCCACCACCTCATCGAGGGTGATCTGCGGACCCAACGCGTCGCGAAAGGCCTGTAAAACCCCTGCATTGACCTTGTGAATCCGGCATTCCACCAATTCGTCCATGGTCAAATCCTCCAGACCAGCCTCTCGGAAGGACTGCACAAAATCCGGTGTGATGTTGTGGATCCGGCATTCCACCAGATCAGAGACGGAAAGATCTGTCAATCCGGCATCCCGAAAAGCCATAACCATCTCCGGCCGGACTTTATGGATCCCAAATTCAACCAGATCGTCTTTGCTGAGGTCCTCCAAACCCGCCTCCCGAAAAGCCTGAACAAATTCCGGCCGGATCCGGTGGATGGCGAAGCGGATGATCTCCTTCACCGACAGGTCTCCCAACCCGGCATCAGCAAACCCCTGCACTCTTGCAGGGCGGATGCGATGAATCCCAAGTTCAACCAGGTCCGGCACAGTGAGGTTCTGCAATCCCGCCTCGCGGTAGGCTTGCACAAATTCGGGGCGGATATTGTGCATGGACAATTCAATGATGTCATTCAGATCCAGTTCCCCCAATCCGGCCTCTTTAAAGCTCCTGACCACCGCCGGTTTCACGTTGTGGATGCGGCATTCCACCAGCTCCCCAACGGACAGGGGATCCACGCCCGCAGCGGCCATCTCAGCGACATAGGCCGGGGTCACATGATGGATCCCAAGATCCACCCACTCCCCAATTCCATTGACCCGCACCCCCAATGCCCGCATCTCTTCAATAAAGCGGGGGGTGATGCGGAACATCCGCAAATGATCCAGCTCCTCAAAGCTGGGGGCATCAATGTCCACTGAGGTCAGGGCCTCGCGCAAACCAGCAATGTGGCGCGTCTTCTGCGGGTCGTAGGGCGAGGGGCGCTGGTTTCCATGGCTGGCCCGCAAGGCTTCCAGAAGCTGTACCCCCTCATCCGGCGTGATCTGTCCCGATGAGACCATATCCAGGATGGCCATTACATCTTTTTCATCTTTTTCATCTTGTTGCATACCGAACTCCTTGTCATTTCATTGGTCTTTTTCTCCCAGCTTGCGCAGGCGTGCAGCCGCTTCCTGAACGGTGATCTCCCCCGCCTTCAGACGGTTGAGGATCTCTCCCCGCTCCTCTCGCACATCATCTTCCGGCGGCCGGCTCTCCAGGTCCATCTCTTCAATCACCTCGTCCAGACGCCGCCGAATAGCCCAATAGGACTGGCCCGTGTTGCGTTCCATCTCCTTGACATTGCCGCGGTTGAGAATAAAAGTCTCTAAAAACCGGAGACTTTCAGCCGACAACCGGAACAACGGGCTCATCTCATAGCGGCCCATGACAACCGTGTCGCACACCGAGCAGCTTAGCTGGGATACCTGCAATGGGGCTGAACAACTGGGACACTTGTGGGGCAACGCACTCATAGCATACACTCCTTCAATGAAAAGGATATCATATTTTTGGTGATTTGTCAAAATATTTGGTTGTCTGCCAAAATATTTTAGGATTCTCCATGAAAAAAGGTCGTGAATCACAAAAATCTTGCGGTCACCCTGAATAAATTTGGGAAAGAATCTCCACGATCACATTATACTGGAAACCGGCTCCTAACCGGATAAAATAATGTATGGGATAATAAAATAGAGACACCCCAGCATGAATGGAGGCCGTATGCTTTCCCCTATCCGTAACGCGTACCGACAGTGGACTGATTTATCCGGTTTCTGGGACTTCCGCTTCGATCCCGACGACCGCGGTCTGCGAGAGGACTGGCAACGGGGCTTTCCCGACTCACGTCCCATCGCTGTCCCCGCCAGTTGGAATGACCAATTTGAGGATGGCCGGGATTTTTTGGGTCCAGCCTGGTATGCAACCCGCTTTGACCTGCCCTGGGGATGGCGTGGACAGCGCATCTTCCTCCGCTTCAACTCCGTCAACTATATAGCAAAGGTTTGGTTGAACGGCGAACTATTGGGAAGCCATGAAGGCGGCCACCTGCCCTTTCGCTTCGATGTGACCGATCAGGTGGCGGAGCGGGACAACCAGGTGGTTCTGCGGGTGGATGGCCGCCTGGCAGGAGACCGGGTGCCCCCGGGAAACATCACCGGAAGCGATCTGGACTTCTTTCCCAGCCACAATGAAAATTTTCCCCAAACCCAATACGATTTCTTCCCTTACTGCGGCATTCACCGCCCTGTGCTCCTCACCTGCCAGCCCCGGAAGGCTCTGAAAGACCTGACAGTCGTCACCGGCCTGGAGGGTTCCTCCGGCTGGGTCCAGGTCGGGGTGGAGCCTGCCGATGCCCCAATCAGGGCCGTGCTCTCCGGAAGTGGTAAGGAGCTGACAGCCGAAGGTCAGGGGACCGTGCGCTTAACCCTCCCGGAGGTGCGGGCCTGGTCCCCGGAATCCCCCTTCCTCTACGCTCTGACTGTCTCGTTGATGACGGACGGAGCCGAATCCGATGCCTACACCCTCCCTGTGGGTGTACGCACGGTCCAGATTGATGGGGACCAATTCCTCCTCAACGGGCAGCCTATTACCCTGCGGGGTTTTGGCCGCCATGAAGATTTTCCCATCACGGGAAAAGGCCTGGTGCCGGCTGTGATCATCAAGGATTACGCCCTGATGCAGTGGATGGGGGCCAATTCCTTCCGCACCACCCACTATCCCTACTCCGATGAGATGATGACTCTGGCGGACCGTCTCGGATTTCTGGTGATTGACGAAACCCCGGCGGTGGGACTCTTTTTCAACCCGGACGGCTACAATCGGCGTCTGGCGCTGTGCCGCCAGTTCACCCGGGAGATGATCCAGCGGGACAAAAACCATCCCAGTGTGATCGCCTGGAGTTTGGCCAATGAACCCCATTCCGGCCGACCGGAGGCCAAAGCCTTCTTCAGGGAATTGTTCGATCTGGCCCGAGATCTGGACCCCTCCCGCCCAGTGACTCTGGTGAGCTGTATGGGACTCATCGAGGAGTCCTTTGAATTTCTGGATTTCATGTGCCTGAATCGGTATTTTGGATGGTATCAGGAATCGGGACAAATTGACCAGGGTGTCCAATTCCTCTCCGCCGAACTGGACATGCTCCATGAAACCTATCAAAAACCCCTGGTGCTGACGGAATTCGGAGCCGATACCATTCCGGGCCACCATGCCCAGCCCCCGGAGATGTTCAGCGAAGAATACCAGGCCGAGTTTCTTCTCCGGACCATCAATATGCTCCGAAGCAAACCCTTTGTGGTCGGGGAACACGTCTGGAATCTGTGCGACTTCAAAACATCCCAGGCAGTCACCCGCATGGGAGGATATAATTATAAAGGCGTCTTCACCCGGGATCGGCGGCCAAAGCTGGCCGCACACCGGTTACGAGAATGTTGGAAAAAAGAAAGCGAGTGAACCCATGACTCTCCTGTTCAAAGCCAAAGACACCCTCGAATTCATCGGCGACAGCATCACCGACAGCCAAAGGGAAGAAGCAACCCACACACCCCTGGGGACAGGTTATGTGCGGAATATTCACCTGCTCCTCCAAACTGGATACCCGGAACTGAATCTGAGCATCCTCAACAAAGGCATCAGCGGCAACCGGGTCACCGACCTCAAGGCTCGGTGGAAGACGGATGTCTTATCCATTCAGCCGGATTGGCTCTTCCTCTACATCGGGATCAATGATGTCTGGCGCTTCTTTGAAGGGGAACGGGAAGAAGCCGTCAACCTGCCGGAATTTGAAAACACTTACCGCCAGTTGATCAACGGCGCCAGGACCAACACCGAGGCCGCAATTCGTCTGGTCTCCCCCTTTCTGGCCGAAAAAGATTTGGAGAATCCCTTCCGGAAGAAACTGACCCATTATCAGGCCGTGATTGACAAACTGGGCCAGGAGTTCAACCTCCCGGTGATCCATCTCCAACCCGCCTTCGATTGGGCCATGCTCTCCAAACCCGCCAGCTATTGGACCACGGACCGCATTCACCCCACCGAGGAAGGGCACATGCTGATTGCCCTGACAATCCTGCGGGCCTGTGGATTCACCCTCTGAGGCCTCCCGGCGTTGAACATGAGTTCCTGGAAAGAGATCCGCGCCTCCATAACCCGAACACCCCGAGGAACCCTCTTCCTGGCCGAGAAGACCGGGGAACGCTTCCTGGGTGTCAGGGGCGATTCCAGCGAGTTTGAGGACCTGCAGGAGAGAGCGGGAGACTGCGGCTATTTTGCCCTGACGGCCCACAACGCTGCAAACCTGCGCAAGCGCCTCCCCCATCTGAAGCCCAGCCCGTTGGGGCTGAGCCCCTCCTTTGGCTTTGGCGACCGTCTGGGAAATGCCACCCCGGGACATGCCCGGGCCGCGGCTCGGGCCCAACTGCTTCCCGTTTTCGCTCAACAATCCGTTCGCGAGAATGCCCGGACGGGGCGAAGCCCGCAAACCGTCCTGGATGACGCCATGTGGGGCGTCTTTGAATCCGGCTGGCAAAAACCCTGGGGGGCAGACGCAGACCACCTCAAAGAGGCAGGGGATCTGACCCCTTTTCTGCACGCCGGGTACACCTTTTTCACCGTGGACCCGGGCGATCACGTCCAACCCCTGCCCCACAGTCGGGACGCGCAGAGCAAGGCCCTGGAAGCCCTCCCCTGGAACCAGCTCCAGACAACCTATCGGGACCTGCGCCGGACCTACCTGAATAGGGATATTCCCCTGCCCGGTTGGAAGCTCCGCATGAAGGAAGCTGACCTGGCGGGAAGTCTGATCACCTATGGCCGGGCTTTGGCGCATGCCCTGAAAATCTATCGCCGTCTCGTCGAGGAGACAAAAGGATTCCCCGTTGACTTTGAAATCTCTGTGGACGAAACAGCCCATCCCACCACACCCGCAGCCCATTATCTGATCGCACGGGAATTATCCCGCCTGGGAGTCTGCTGGACCAGCCTGGCGCCCCGTCTGACCGGCCGGTTTGAAAAGGGCGTGGATTTCATCGGCAACAGGGAGGAGCTGGACCGCTCCCTCCAACAACATGCTGCCGTGCTCAAAGCGTTTGACTCGTACAAGATCAGCCTGCACTCAGGCTCGGATAAGTTCAGCGTGTATCCCCTGCTGGCCAGACATGCTGGAGACCGGGTGCATGTGAAAACCGCCGGGACCAGCTATCTGGAAGCTCTGCGAGTCCTCGCGGATAAGGAACCGGATCTCTTCCGGAAGATCTACCAGTTTTCCCGCCAGATCTACCCGAAGGCCCGGGCCACCTATCACGTCTCCGCCCAAACCAATCGAGCGCCCAGGGATGTGCCGGAGGAGGGCCTTCCGCTCCTCCTGGACCACTTCGACGCCCGCCAGATTCTCCATGTGACCTATGGAGAGGTGCTGGACTCCTTTGGCAGCAGGTTGATGACGGCCCTGACGAGACACCGCCAGGCCTATACCTGCGGGCTGGAAGGGCACTTTCAACGTCATCTGGCCCCATTTTCCTGACCCGTTCCCACCGATTCCCCAAATTGTATATACATTGTATAAGAACTTGTTTAATTTATATTATTTTTATCTTATTTATGGTATTATTAGGCTAAGAAACATACAAGAAGAGGAGTAACCATGATCGAAAAAATCGAAAAAACGGATGCGGAATGGCGCCAGGAACTCACCCAGGAACAATATGAGGTCACCCGCCGAAAAGGGACCGAACCTCCCTTCTGTGGCGCATTTTACGATCACAAACAGGACGGGTTATATCACTGCGTCTGCTGTGATCTGCCTTTGTTTTCCGCTCAGCATAAGTTCATCTCCGGCACCGGCTGGCCCAGCTTTTTCCAGCCGGTAGATCAGGAACACATCGAAACCCATCAGGACACAAGCCACGGAATGCGCCGCACTGAAATCGTCTGCGCCCGATGCGATGCCCACCTGGGCCATGTCTTTGGGGACGGTCCCAAACCGACCGGAAAACGGTACTGCATCAATTCCGTATCATTGCGCTTTGAACCCAACGAAAAACAGGAGAACGTATCATGACAAAGAAAAAAGCCACCTTTGCTGCCGGATGCTTCTGGGGGGTTGAATCCCGGTTCCGGAAAATCCCCGGGGTTGTGGATACCGTCGTCGGCTACACCGGCGGCACCATGGAAAATCCTACCTACAAACAGGTCTGCTCGGACAAAACCGGTCATGCGGAAGCGATCCAAATCACCTACGATCCGGACACCATCTCCTATGAAGACTTGGTGCGAAAATTTTTCGAGATGCACGACCCTACCACCTACAATCGCCAGGGCCTTGATATCGGCAGCCAATACCGATCGGGTATCTTCTATCACGACGGGGAGCAAAAACAGATCGCCGAAGAGATCAAGGAAGAACTGAATCGCTCCGGGCAATATCGCCAGCCCATCCGGACAGAAATCGTCCCTGCGGGCGATTTTTACGAAGCGGAAGCGTATCACCAACGCTATTACGAGAAACACAGTTTCCGACGCCCCTAAAACGGCGCGCATCCACCAGCGTTGTCATCCTGATAGGATGACAACGCTTTTTCGATCGCCATACCCAACCGGTCGGTGGTTCCTTACTGCAGGCATCCTCCAACAACTTTAAGAGATGCCCGGCCTTGTTCCACCGGCTGCCTGCCCTGGTCTCACAGGGCCTGTCGCCCCAATCCATTCCGGGGCATTCCCCATCTTATGCTATTATGCCGCCGTAGACGGTGTGGAAACGCCCCAACCTTTACCCATGTGATACACTTAAACCCATGCGGCAAGCCACAAAACCCTTTCATATCATGGTCAAACCACGCGGTCCGGTGTGCAACCTGGCCTGCGACTATTGTTATTACCTCCCAAAGCAGCATCTCTATCCGGATTCGGACTTCCGCATGTCGAAATCCCTGCTCCGGGATTTCACGCATCAGATGATGGCAGCCCAACCCGGCCCGCAGATAGAATTTTCCTGGCAGGGGGGGGAGCCAACCTTGATGGGCCTGCCCTTCTTTCAGAAAGCAGTCCAACTGCAAAAAGCCTTTGCACCCCCGGGCATGCAGATCAGCAACACCCTGCAGACCAACGGCACGCTGCTCAACCCGGCCTGGTGCCGCTTTTTCAAAGAGAACAACTTTCTGGTCGGCCTCAGCCTGGATGGCCCCCCGGATGTGCACAATGCCCACCGCCGCACCGCTTCCAGCCGGAGGAAATTTCAGGAGGTGATGCGCGCAGCCCAGCTCTTGCAGCAATTTGATGTGGATTTCAACATTTTGTGTTGTGTGCATCAGGCCAATGTGGATCATCCAATCAAAGTCTATCGCTTCCTGCGGGACCGGGTCGGCGCAAAATTCATCCAGTTCATCCCCATCATCCAGCGGGTGGTGGACAAAAACGGCCTGGAAACCGAAGAAATCACCTCCCTATCCCTCAAGGGGCCGGATTACGGCCGCTTCCTGAAAACCATCTTTGACGTCTGGATTCGCAGGGATGTCGGCCAGGTCTTTGTCCAGATATTTGACATTGCCTTGGGGGTGTGGGTTGGCCAACCAGCCGGATTGTGCATCTTTGCCGAAACCTGCGGACGGGCCATGGTGCTGGAACATAACGGCGATCTGTACGCCTGTGACCATTTTGTCAATCCGGAGCACAAAATCGGCAACATCACCAAAACACCTCTTACAAACCTGGTAGAATCTACCCGGCAGGTGCGCTTTGGCCTGAACAAACGAGACACATTGCCCGAAAAATGCCGGAACTGCCCGGTGCTGTTCATCTGCCATGGCGGTTGTCCCAAAAACCGGGATGAGACGGGACTCAACCGCCTCTGTCCGGGGTATCTGGATTTCTTCCAGCACATTGACCAGCCCATGCGTAAAATGGCGGATCTGCTGCGGCAACGGCGCCCACCGGCCGAGATCATGAAAAACGGTGCATGAGAACAAACGATCATCTATGGAAATCCTTTCTATCCATTCAAGGAGATTAGGTATAATCACAATATGGTAAGAAACACACAAATTCAAGAAGAAAATATTGACGACAATGAACGACGTGTAGCAATTCTGATTGATGGAGACAACGCCCAGGCTTCCCTGATCGAACAGATCCTGGTAGAGGCCGGCAAGTACGGCAACGCCACCATCCGCAGAGTGTATGGGGATTGGACAACCCCCAACATGAATTCCTGGAAAAACACCCTGAACATCCACGCCTTTCAACCCATTCAGCAATTCCGTTATACCGTCGGTAAGAATGCCACGGACAGCGCCATGATCATTGATGCAATGGACATCCTGCATTCAGGTCAGGTTGACGGTTTTTGTCTGATTTCCAGCGACAGCGATTACACCCGCCTGGCAACCCGAATCCGGGAAAGCGGTCTACTGGTGGTGGGCATCGGGAAGAAAAACACCCCTCGGGCCTTTGTCAGCGCTTGCAATGTCTTCATCTATACGGAAAACCTGGCCCGGAACGGCAATAAGGGCGGACGGAGCCGCAGCCGGGGCGGTCGGTCCAGCCACCACATGAGCGCACAGGAGCGCGAATTGGTGGATTTGGTCAGCCAGGCCATTGACATGGTCGGCCCGGATGATGACGGCTGGACCCGACTTTCCGAGGTGGGAACAGCCCTCCGCCGGATTGATCCCGGTTTCGACCCCCGCAGCTACGGCCATCGCCAATTGAGCCATCTCATCAAGGGCCACGGACGGGATTTTGAAATGCGTAAGGTGGCCGGCGGCGCGATCATTGAAATCCGCATGCGGGACTGATCCCTGCCCAACTCCAACTGAGAATGCCTCCGGCTTCGGCCAGGCGGGCAGACGTTCCAGTAACATAATCAAGGACTTAAAAACCCATGACAGCTTCATTGAATGTGGGTTCACTCCTCAAGGCAGCCAGCCTTGCCGCCCGTAAGCATGCCGGACAAACCCGCAAGGACAATGAACACTCAACCTATATCACCCATCCCCTGGCCGTCGCCAGGGTCCTTTGGGATGTTGGTGAAGTTCGGGACACCTGCACCCTGACCGCTGCTATCCTGCATGACACGGTGGAGGACACCGAGACCACCCCGGAGGAAATCCGGGAGGCCTTCGGCCAGGATGTCCTGGATGTGGTTCTGGAAGTGACTGACGACAAAACCCTGCCAAAGATAGAACGCAAACGCCGCCAGGTGCTCCACGCCCCGCATCTTTCCTCGGCGGCCAAAACCCTCAAACTGGGGGACAAAATTGTGAACTGCCGCGATATTCTCGCCCACCCGCCGGCTGATTGGAACCTCCAGCGGCGGCGCAATTACATCCAATGGGGCGCGGATGTCATCGCCGGAATGCGGGGCACCAATCAGGCCCTGGAGGATCTGTTTGACCGGATTGTGTCGGAAGCGGAAGAAAAACTGGAATTCACACTGCGAGGACAGGAAAGCCTGCCAGACCGACCCTGGGGTCCGCAGGAATCTGCTTGAAGCCCAGGCCAGCACAGGAGCCATCCATGACACACAACCCATCTGAGACCGAACTGACCCAACCCGTCAAGCTGTGCAATGAGAGGGGCAACCTGAATCCGAAGGCGGTGGGATGGAGCAGACACCCCCTGCATATCTGCAACCTGAGAGGGCGCTGGCCGCGCAAAAAGCGCTGGAATTACTGGTGCGTCGTCAGCCCGACCCATCTGTTCTCCGTTACGCTCTCAGACATTGACTATCTCGGTTTGCCCTTCATCTACCTTCTGGAATTCGACACCAACACATTTGTGGAAAAGACCCTCCTCAAACCCCTCGGTGCGGGCTGCCATCTTCCCGAAAGGGTGGGGGCGGATGTCCGCTTCCGGGACCCGGCCCTGGCGATCCACATGCTGCAGGAGGAGGGGGGCGTCCACCTGGCTGTGGACTGCCCGGATTTCAAAGGAAGGCCCCTGGCGGTGGACCTGCATGTGGCCATCCCGGAAGGCCATGAAACCCTGAATGTGGTCATCCCCTGGTCTCACAGACAGTTTCAATTCACCAGTAAACAAAACACCCTCCCCACACGGGGATCAATCCAATGGGGCGAGGCTCTGATGTCCTTTGACCCGGAGTACAGTTTCGCCTGTCTGGATTTTGGCCGGGGCATCTGGCCCTTCGCCTGCTTCTGGAATTGGGCCAGCTTCTCCACCCGCCTGGCGGACGGCCGAACCGCCGGCGTAAATCTGGGCGCCGGTTGGACAGATGGAACCGGGATGACCGAAAATGGTCTCTGCATTGACGGGAAGCTGACCAAACTGGCCGAAAAGGTGACCTTCACCTACGATCCGGAGAATTTCATGAATCCCTGGCGGCTGCACTCGGAAGGAACAGACCGGGTGGATCTTCAATTCGAGCCCTTTTATGAACGGGTCGCCGAAACCAATGCCCTGATCATCCGCTCCGAAGTGCATCAGATGGTCGGCCGCTTTTCCGGGTCCCTGACAACCGACAAGGGAACCATCCCGATCCGTGATGCCGTCGGTTGGGCGGAGGACCACCGGGCACGCTGGTGAGAAGCAGTTCTATTTGAGATAAAAGGCTGGCCAGATCACTTCTTCCTCCCCCGCTTCAAAGGAATACCACACCAAACTATTCTCACTTAGATAGTACAGACCTCCGGGAGACGGCACCGGAAACACCTCCCAGGGAGTCTCTCCCCGGGGAGTGACCGCCTCCCCGGTCAGCACCGCACCTGTTTTCGGATCAATCTCCCGATAGGCCAGCCGGCGGACATTCTCCTGTAAATAGGTCTCTAAAATAACCAACCGCCCTTCTCGGAGGAAAACAGCGACGCCCTCTTCATCCCAATCTGTTCCTGGGGTATCCAGAGGTAGAGTCCAGGCAACCTGACTGGCGGAAGGCGGGATGGCAACCACAGACAGTGGGCCCTCCTCCGGAACGACCAGGGCAAACAACAGCGGATCGGCCCAAAGGATCGGGTCCAGCACAGAACAATTCGGTAGCTGCGCGATGACCGCCACCTCACCGGCAGGATCAACCTGGACAAGCCTGCAGGGTGTTCCCGACCTGTCCACCTCTTCGCCAATGAAGACCCCCACATCCGTAACAAGGGTGGTCTTCTCAGGATAAAAAAAGGGCAGTTCAAAATCCTGCGGTAAAAGAGAGAGATACAGGATCTCGCCATCCTGGAGAGACCCCAAACTGACACACACCTGACGGATATGATCTATCAGGAAAACCGCCTGGTGTGCCTCCTCGGCCACAAGGAAGGAATCGTACAGCCGGAAGGGCTCATCGGGAAAGAAACCCTCCCCATCAGGACAGCGGGTTGCCAGACTGTGCAGGATCTCGCCTGTGGCCGGATCCACCACCAGCAGGGCGGCCTGCTCCCGGGTTTCCCCATCCAACCAATCCGCCACCACCAGATGGCCATCGCTAACGTACAGGCGGCGGATGGCCAGTTCGGTCGCTTCCAAACGCAGAGTCCACAAGGGCTCTCCGCTGGCGGCGTCCAGCGCCAAAAGGTGACCAGCGTCGTTCAGAAAGAAAAGTCCCTCACCGACCAAACGGAGGGAAGCCTGGTTGTTAAAGGCCAGGCTGCCTCCGATGCCCCCTTGCCATTGCAGAGCCCCCGTATCGGGGTCCAGGGCAAAGGCACGTCCTTCCACAACCAGGATAACCCGGGCATCACCGACCAGCAGGGAAGTGTTGTAAGCGGTCGGTGTTTCTTCTGTATCAATCGAAAATTCCCATCGGAGTCGGTGGTCGTTCAGGTCAAAACAACTGAGGATGTTTTCCGAGACGGAATCCCCCAAAACTTTATTCAGGATATAAAACCGGTCTGGAGGGGCCTGAGGTTCCGGTGAAACCGAAAAAAGAGGCCCGGTCACCAGACGGTCACCGGGGAGACCGGATCCCAGACCAGAACAAGCCGTAAGAAACACAGAAAACAGAAACAAGGGCAGATAAAAGCGCACGCGCATGGGACCTCCCCTGTGATATTAGAAAAAAATTATTAAATGATTGTCAAGGAATCGTAAAGGTTAGACTAACACCCGGAATTATGAGGCGGACAAGCTTATAATGGGGTTAATTACTGATTCTTGGTGAGGTTAAGCAATGACTGATAAGAATATTCGTGTCCTTTTTCTTTGCAAACACAACAAAGCCCGCAGCCAAATGGCCGAAGCCCTGCTAAAGTTGCGCGGCGGCGACCGATTCGACGTGGTCAGCGCCGGGTTCAACCCCCAACCGATCATGCCGGCTGTGATCGAAGCCATGGCCAATATGGGGATTGACATCTCCAACCACCCCGTCACCAATGTCAAAGAATATCTGGGCCGGTCTTATTTCGGCTATGTGATCATCGTCTGTGACCGGGACGAATTGGACTGCCCCACCACCTTCCCGGTGCCGGGCACCCTCCTCAACTGGCGCTTCGATGATCCGTCCGAGTTCACCGGAACTGAGGAGGAGATCCTGGCGCAAACCATCCGGGTGCGGGATAAAATTGATGCCAAAATCCAGGAATGGATCAAGACCCTGCCAGCCTGATCTCAGACTTCAACCCCATCCGCTAACCGCAGCGCCACCAGAAGGGCGTTCAGGTCTTCAAATCCGGATGGCGTGTTGGGCAGGCTGGAATCCGCCATGGCGTTTTCCAGCATCGCCGTCAATCGCGAAACCTCGCTTGCATAAAAATCCACATTCCCATCCCGAAGCATAGCTTTCTCGGGCCCCTCGGTTTTCTGGGCGATCAAATCAGAAAGATAGGATAAGCCGAAGATATCGTTGAGTTGGTTCAGGTTTGCCTCCACCTCCCCGGTGCGCATCAGGTGAATCCCCGTCAGTAAAACCCGGAAGGTGTAAAGCAAGGGTTTTACCTCATGGGGGGTTTTCTTTTTAAACAAGGCCCACTGATTACGCGAAAAACCCAGATAATGCCGCCCATGATGCACCGTGACGCAATCCATCGCGATGGCCTTCAAACGGGTATGGGCCGGCGAGGTTTTCACCACCCAAGGTGAAAAAACCTGTTCTAGTACATATCCGTTTCGTTTGAGCAGCAAGCGGAAAAATTTTTCCGCATCATGCGTCACCAGATCCACCTCGGTCCCATCCACATCCTTCATCCAGGTCAGGGTGTCCTCCACCTTCCTGAGGCCCACAACCTCCCGAGTGGGAAGAAGGTGCACCCCCCGCAGGTCATAGTCCGAATCAACGGAGGGGAACCCATACAGATGAGCCCCGCTGATCGTCACAAACACATGGGGATAGGGCTGCTCTTCAATAATAGGGCGAAGCCAATCCATCATTCCAGCACCATCCTTCTGGCATCAATCAGAAAACCATTTGCTGCCGCGTAATCCGGGTGGTTCGGCAGCCGGGTATTTTCGTAGGCCCTTTCCATCTCGCTGTGCAGGTCCAGTCGCCAGGCATTGACATCCTCCCAGCTCCACTCCCCTGCGTGAATGGCGCGCAACTGCTCCCGATGGGCATCCAGGCGCAGGGGCACGAAACCCGCTTCCAGAACCATCCTCCCGCTGATCAAAAGACGGATCAGATGCATG
Source organism: Anaerolineaceae bacterium (assembly GCA_034437335.1). Lineage (GTDB taxonomy): Bacteria > Chloroflexota > Anaerolineae > Anaerolineales > Anaerolineaceae > Brevifilum. Next base: position 56,531 of record DAOTUG010000002.1, on the reverse strand, counting down.
GCATGCTTCCAGCGGATCCCGCCCCGATTGCGTAAATCAGCCTCGAGCTTCTTAAACTGAGAAATGACATACCCATTGTATGTCTGATAGACTAACTTGCTGAGGAACATCTCCCGGCGAGCAAGAAGCGTTTCGGCAAGGTCGGTCTTGAACTCCACCAGCGGTGTGTACAGGCATTCCAAAATATTCGGGTTGGCCTTCAGGGCCAAATTCAAGAATTTTTCCAACTCCCAGTAACAAAAATCAGCTTCAGGATTTTCTAGCTGCTCGGGCGGCTTCCCCAGAGACAAAACCAGATCTAGGGGGGCCAGATAGATCCCCCGCCTATCCGTGTCAGAATCGGATTGGGCCAGGCCATAAGCTCGGGAACCCACCACACACCGGTAGATGATGTGCTGAGACAAATCAAATCCCTGCAGAAAACCAGCATGAAACTGTTTCTGATTTGCCGCCTGGAAGTGGGTGCGAATGGACAACTCCTGCCGAAGGGCCTTGAGCTGGCGGCCGTCCGACAGCCGGACGTGATAGCGCACAGGCTTACCCATCTCCACCGCCGACACAATCCCCACCATGTCCGTCGGCGCGGAGCTGCCGTCCGTGCAGGTTTTCTTTCTCCGGACCACGACCTGGGTTCCGGTCGGCAGGGTCAGGGGATATTCAACCATTGTTCCCTCCTCTCAAGTGAAACACCAGCCCGGTCAGGGGACCATAATTTCCACAGAACCGGGCTGGCAACGCCGTTATTTGGAACGCTGCAGTAAAATTCCAGCCTCAGTCCGCCGCATCCAGCAAGGAAAACTCCCTTGTCAGACGAATATCCCGGGAGCTGGCCCCCACCAGCAGGGTGAAGTCTCCCGGTTCTGCCACCCAGACGCCCTGGTGCGGATCATAAAACGACAGGGCGCGGGGTTCCACGGTGAAGATCACCTTCCGACGCTCCCCGGGCTTCAACGCCACCTTGGCAAAGCCCTTCAGCTCCTTGGGCGGACGGATCAGGGTGGCTTCCTGATCCGCGAGGTACAGTTGAACAACTTCTTTTCCGGGTCTATCGCCGGTGTTTTTCAGCCACAGGGACACCTGGAAGACCTCGCCCATCCGGACGGTCTCTGGCGCATGCAAGTCGCTGTAGGCAAACTGCGTGTAACTCAGACCGTGGCCGAAGGGGAACGCGGGCGGAACTCCTTTTGCGTCATAGTACCGGTACCCCACAAACAGGCCCTCGCCGTAATGGACATCCTTCCACCCCGGATAATGGATGAACGCCGGGTTGTCCTCAAGCTTCTCCGGATACGTCACCGTCAGCTTGCCGGAAGGGTTGGCATCCCCAAAGATCAGGTCGGCCAGGGCGTGGCCGCCCTCCTGTCCGGGGTAATGCGCCAAGAGAATGGCATCCACAGCATCCACCCAGGGCATGGCGACCGGCGCGCCGGCGTTGACCACCACCACCGTGTTGGGGTTAGCGGCCGCCACCGCCCGGATGAGGGCCTCCTGTCCGCCGGGCAGGTCCATATCCGGCCGATCCATGCCCTCGCTCTCAAATTCATCCGGCAGTCCGGCCACCAGCACCACCGCGTCGGATTCTCCGGCCAGCTTCACAGCCCTTTCCACCAAATTCCCGGAAACCCCCAGGGGAGCCATGAATAACAACCGCATCAGAGCATATTGACTGTTTTCCCCGCTGGAAAACTCCGCCCGGAAAGCATACGCCCGGCCCTTTTCCAGGGTCAGGGTCGTTTTGGCGGCCATGGATTCAAAATCCACAGCGGCGGATGTGATGGTGCCGATATCATTTTCGATGATCAGATCATCATCCAGCCAGACCCGGCCCAACCCGGTGTTCAACAGGGTAAAGGTCGTTTCTCCGCTTTCCGGGGCCACAAACGTGCCGGACCATCGCCCGCTGAAGCATTTCTCATCCACAACCCCAGTTTCCGGGCTGGATCCACCCCACCACATCCCCAGGTTTTCCTCCGACCGGATCAGAATCGGATCGCCCTCCAGATCAAGGTTATTGAAATAGGCGGCCTGCAGTCCCCGGCCGCCATCCGACGTCCGGAAGCATTTCGGAGGCACCACCTCCGGGAGGACGCGATTGTCATAGCCCGTTTCATAATCCACCTCGGCATCATCCCTCAACCGGGCCTGCAGCCCCTCCAGGGGGGTGACCCAATGCACCGGGTCCACCCGGGAGCTGCCCCCACCAGAAATCACTCGGGCGGCATTGAGGCCAATCACCGCCAGACGGTTGATCTTCGCAGGGTTGAAAGGCAGACGCTCCGGGTCATTCTTGAGCAGGACCATGGATTCCACCGCCAGTTCTCGCGCCAGGGCCCGATGTTCCGGCGAGTCGCCGCTGCCCTCGGGCAGGTCCGTCCCGGTCATCACCCCGGACCGGAAAAGCACCTCCAGGATCCGTCCGGCGGCCTCGTCCACCAGGGATTCTTCAATCTGCCAGTTATTGACCGCTGCTTCCAGAGCCTGGCCAAAATATCGGGCTGGGCCGGGCATCTCAAGATCCAATCCCCCCGCCACCGGAGCAAAGATATCATGAACCGCGCCCCAATCCGAAACCACCAGCCCCTCAAAACCCCATTCCTCCTTGAGCACCTTGCGCAACAGCCGGTTATGCTCGCTGGCATAGGTGCCGTTGATCCGATTGTAAGCGCACATCACCGTCCACGGATCGGCTTCCTTCACCACGGTTTCAAACGCCGGCAGGTAAATTTCCCGCAGGGTCCGCTCATCCACCACGGAGTTGCCCCGGGAACGCTCAAATTCCTGGTTGTTGGCGACAAAATGCTTGACCGATGCGCCGATCTGCTGACTCTGTAAACCGCGCACATATGCCGCGCCAATCCGCCCGGTCAGGTAGGGATCTTCTGAATAGGTTTCAAAATTGCGGCCCCCCAAGGGAGAGCGGACGATGTTGACACAGGGGCCCAGAAGGATATGGCAGCCCAGGTGCCGGGTCTCCTCCGCCAGGGCCACCCCTATCCGTTCGATCAGATCAGGATCCCAGGTGGATGCCATGGAAACGCCGGTGGGATAGGCCGTGGCGGTGCTGACGATTCGGTCCTGACCAGGACCTCCCGTGCGAACCCCGTGGGGGCCATCGGTCATGACGATGGAGGGAATTCCCAGCCGCTCAATTGGCATGGTGTACCAGGCGTTCCTGCCGGAAAGGAGCGAAACCTTTTCGGAGAGGGTCATCTTTCGGATAAGCGCAGTTATCTGTTTCTGTTTGGATGCATCAGGCATTGGTTCCTCTGATCTCTTGGTGGATTTCTGAAATCATTATAATCGCTTCCGAAATGGGTAGAATTAAATCACACTATACTCTGATCACAACGAGGACACATGCCCCACACAGCCCCCCAACCCGGCCAACTGTCGCTGCTGAAGGAGCTTTCAAAAACAACCCTGGACGCCATCCAGAAGCGATCCATCCCGAGGACCTTCAAAGCAGATCAGTGCCTTGTGCATGAAGGCTTTCCCGCAGAGGTCTGTTTTTTTCTTGTTCGCGGTGTTGTGCGAGTCTTCCGGACCAGCCTGAAGGGACGCGTTCAGGTTCTGACGCGGCTTGAGGATGGGCAGCCGGTCAATATCATCTCACTTCTGAAAAAGACCCGGACGAATCACGCCACGATTGAGGCCCTCACAGATGTCTCCGCCCTGGCGCTCACTTCCCCGGATTTCTTCCATCTGTTGAAAACCTGTCGTGATTTCAGCAGGGTTCTCCTGGAGGCCTTCGCCGAAAGACTGGCCAGGATGACAGACCTGGCTTCTGAACTGTCACTGCTATCTGTGCGCACCCGTTTGGCCCGGTTTCTGATCGCCCTGGCAGAAAAACCCCAAACCGCCGGGGGATGGACCCAGGATGAGATCGCCGCCCAAATCGGCACAGTGCGGGATGTAGTGGGGCGCATCCTTCGGGATATGGAAACCGAGGGCTTGATCCACCGCAAGGGGGACCAGATCCTCCTTCTCAATCGTCAAAATCTGCTGCGCGAGGCCGAAATGCTGTCGAATTGACAGCCTGTTTTTCCGGAGGACAAGCAGCATTGTGACTTAAGTCGTATCGCCATCAGATCAGGTTTGGTAGGATAAGGCAGAAAAAGAAAAGGAACATCCATCATGACACCCAAAAACCCCATACCCTACATCAACCAGGCACTCTGTATCCGCTGTGGGAACTGCGTGAAAGGCTGCCCCGAAACGGCCCTGTTGATGACATCCGAAGGGCCAGCCTTTGTCCAACCTGTCCTCTGCACCTACTGCACAGCGTGTGAAAGCCTGTGCCCAACTGGCGCCATCCGGGCGCCATACCGGGTGATGTGGGAAACCAACGGGTGAATCCAATCCCACAGACAAACCAACATCACTGGAGGTATCCATGAGCGAAGCGATCAACAATAGCAGCAAACGAAAAGAAGCCCTGAAAGCAGTTATTAAACGCCTCCACGCTGGTGAAAGCGTGAAGGCGTTGAAGGATCAATTTGGTGAGGCCATCCGGGGGGCCACCGCAGGGGAAATCGCTGAGGCGGAACGCGCCCTGATCAGTGAAGGGGTTTCGGTTGCAGAAATTCAACACCTGTGTGACCTGCATGTGGCCGTTTTCCGAGATTCATTGGATGAAGAACCGGAGCCCGAATCCCTTCCAGGACATCCCGTCTTCACCTTTCGAATGGAAAACGAGGTCACGCTCCGACTGCTGGAGGCCATGGCGAACACACTGGCTGAATGGATGAGAACTGGTGAGCAGGAAAGACTGGACGCCCTGCGCCAGCAGGCAGACAACCTGACCGCCATCAAAAAACATTACTCGCGAAAAGAAAACCTGCTCTTCCCCTATCTTGAAAAGAAAGGCCTGGAAGGCCCCGCCACCGTTATGTGGGGGGTAGACAATGAAATCCGGGAAAAAATCAAGGACTTCACAACAACCCTCAAAAAGCCTAAACCCGATCCACAGGTCACATTGGACCAATTCAAGGACATGGCCCATCAAATCCAGGAGATGATCTACAAAGAAGAGAAAATCCTCTTTCCGGAAGCTCTGGACCGACTTTCAGAAGCGGACTGGGGGGAAATTCGGGAACAGGAGGCAGAGATTGGCTATTTCAATGTGACTCCCAGAAACACCTGGCAGCCTGACAGCGATCAGGCGCAACCCAAAACGGATAAGAAAGAAAAGGAGAAAAAAACCATGAACAGTGAAGGCTTGATCCCCCTTTCCACGGGAAGCCTGACTCTCAAACAGATTGACCTGATGCTGACCCACCTTCCCGTGGACATCACCTATGTGGATGAAAACGATGAAGTCCGCTATTTCACCCGGGGCCGTGACCGGATCTTCGATCGCTCCCCTGCCATCATCGGCCGGGCGGTCACCAAGTGCCACCCGCCCCAAAGCGTGCACCGCGTCCAGATCATCCTGAATGATTTCCGCAGCGGAAAACGCGATCTGGCGGAATTCTGGATCCAGATGGGCGGCAAGTTTATTCACATCCGTTACTATGCCCTTCGGGATGAAAAAGGAGCCTATCAGGGCTGCATCGAAGTGACCCAGGATGTGACCCACATCCGCTCTCTTAATGGCGAGCGCCGCCTTCTGGATGATGCCCCGGATTATGAGTAACCGCAAATGAGCGGACCCTGGGAAAAATACTCTCCTGGTATGCCGCAGATGCGACCCATCCGGGTTATACTGGATGGGTCGCACCCCCAATTGACAAAGAGAGCCTCCCATGACTGAAGAACAACAACCAATCCTGGGCACCTTTGCCGCCAGGGGATTTGAAGTCCAGACCCTGATTCTGGTCAACAGTCTGCGGAAATTTGGCGGGAAAATGGCGGACATACCGGTCTGGATTGCCGCGCCCCATGGGTATTCCCTGGAAAGCGAGGCCGTTGACACACTGGAAACCCTGGGGGTCCGATTCATCCCCTTTGAAATCAGTGAAAAACTGCGCAGATTTCCCTTTGGAGCCAAGGCAGTGGCAGCCGCAGCCATTGAATCGGAAGCGCGCAAGATCGGTCTGACCCTGGCATGGCATGATCGCACCGGGCTGATCCGCAACACGCCGGAGGCCTTCCAACTGCCGCAGGGTACGGCCCTGGGATTCCGTCCCACCGATATCATCAACATCGGAGTCCCGGCCAATGCGCCTCTGACCCCTTTCTGGAGGGACATCTGCACCCAGTTTGATGTGCCCAAAGATGCCCTGACCGAGATTACCACGGTCATTGACGAAATTCCCATCCATCTGTACGTCAATGCCGGCCTGCTGGTTGTCCGGCCTGAAAACGGCCTTCTAAGCAGGTGGGCAGAAAACCTGACCGAATCCTTCATGCTGCCCAAATTCGTTGCCCATTACAGGAAAAACCAGCAATTTGCGGTTTTCATGCACCAGGCCGCCCTGACCGCAGCCGTGGTCCAAACCACCCCGCCCGAGGAACGGTACATCCTGCCGGAAAATTACCTGTTCTCTGTGGACAATTTCTTTGATTATCCAGAAGAGAAACGCCCGGCCTCCCTGGATGCGATCATCACCGGACGATTTCATGACTTCTTCAACAACGCGAATTGGAAATCCCTGATCATCGCCAGCGATGCACTGCTGGATTGGTTCCGGGCACAGTTGACGGCGGGCCCCTACTGGCCGGAGCGCTCCCAATAAAAGAAAATTTGTTTCTCTTGCTTGGATTAATCGCAAAGCCGCCCCTTCAGGCGGCTTTTTGAGATGTGACTGTCTCCTCCCGAAGGTTATTTCATCACTAGGCGCAGGGTTTTGATCTCAAAGGGACGAAATTCAAGGGATACGGCATCGTCCTCCAGGGTCAGGTCGCCAACGATATTTTCCAGCATATCGCTCCGATGAACAGCCACCACAGGCAGCGAAGTTCCCAGCCGAACCCGGGTATTGGACCGCATGGATTCATAGAGGCGTAACACCAGATCCCCGGAGCCGTCCTCCGCCGGTTTGACCGTATCGAGGAGTATGTTGGGGGAATCCAGCCAGAACAGAGAACGCTCCTTTGCCCTGCCGCGCCGGAGTCGGGGCGGAACGTTCAGATTGAAACCTTCCCGCACCAAACCGCTTTCCAAAAAGGGCTCTTCCCAACAATAAAAGGCATAAGTAAACGCCTGACGACCCCGGTCGGCGGTCATGTCCGGGCCCAGGGCGGATTTTAACAGCGTCAGGTTGATGCTGTTGCCGGAAACATCCACTCCATATTTCGAATCATTCAGCAAGGCAAAGCCCCGATTGCTCTCAACCAGCGCACTCCACTTCTGACAGGCCACCTCAAAGCGGTCTTTGTCAATCTGCCGGGAGGTGTGGGTGGGTCGCGGAAGGTATCCGAACTGGATCTCATGCAGGGCCTCATGGGCCTGGTAATTCACCGGAAAATTCACCTTGAGCAACTTGTGCCGCTCCTGCCAATCAATGACTGTCTCAAAATCCATCCGCCGTGCGCCGCGCCGGAGGGTGATGGTCTGGGTCATATGGGACTGGTTGAGCACCCGCCGCACCCGCAACCGGGCAAACAACGGCCCTTCCGCCAGCACGTCAAAGGTCGCTTTTTCTGGCAGCTTGACCGGTGAGAGATGGTACATGCTGTCAATATCCCAGGCATCAAAGGCGCTGGGGATATCCTGATACATCCGCATGGAATTGCACACAGCCGCTGCCAGCTCTCGCCCACAGGTTTTATCATAGATGCGGGAAATCTCACCATAGGGGTTAAATTCCACCCGCAGCAGGTCGTTTTCCAGAAGTTGCGCTTCCGCCTTCAGGGTGTTCGGTGCATCCTCCGGCGGGGCTTCAGAGAAGCTGGCCCAGCCGCAGGCGGGCATTTCCACTTCGACATAGGTTTTTCCCTCCAGGATCTGGACGGGCAGGGAACGGCCCTTCGCATCCTGAGCGCCTTCAAACCCTTCCGGCAAGGCCACCAACTCCCGCCGCGTCCAGGAGAGGGGATTGAAAACCGTCACCCCCTCAGTTTGGTCCTCCAGCAGGGTCTTCTGAGCCGCCTGCTGCATTTTTTCCGCCCTGTCCAGGACGTCTTCCAGGAGAGCCTCGGCTTCTTCATACACCCGATGAATAGAAGAACCTGGTAGGATGTCATGAAATTGATTCACCAGAACATCCTTCCAGGCCTGATCCCAAACTGCATAGGGAAAATCAAATCCCCGCAAGGCAATGGCTGCTGCACCCCACAGTTCAGCCCCCTGCAGGGCAAATTCGGCCCGTCGGTTAAGGGCTTTCGTGCGCGCCTGGGAGGTATAAGTTCCCCGATGACTCTGGAAATAGAGCTCCCCCACATAGCGCTCCGACGGCCAACCCTCAGCCACCTGATCTCTGAAAAAATCCAGGGGATGGGTGATCCTGAATTTGGGGGAACCCTCGAGATCCTCCTGACGTCGGGCGAACTCCAGATGATTCCGGGTGGGACCGCCACCGCCATCCCCCCAGCCAAAGGGAAACAGCCGGCTGGAAAACCCATCCTTCTGGACGCGATCCCGCCAGCGTTGGATGACCAGGGAAGGGCGGGTCTGGCTGTTGTAATCGTTATGGAAATGGGCCTTCACCTGAGACCCATCAATGCCCTCCCAGATGAAGGTATTATAGGGGAAAGTCTCGCCGCCGTGATAGGCCCAAAAAATTTTCTGAGTCGAAAAATAGTCAATACCGCAGCCAAGCATGATCTGGGGCAGCGCGCCGGAATATCCAAACACATCCGGCAGCCACAGCAGTTTGCAGTCCACACCAAAAGTGTCCTGGAAATAGCGTTTGCCATGGATGAGCTGTCGGATGAGACTCTCGCCGCTGGTCACATTGGTATCCGGCTCTACCCAGGCCGCGCCTTCGGGAATCCACTGCCCCTGCTCCACCGCTTCCACAATCCGTTCAAACAAAGCCGGGTATTTCTCCTCCACCATCCGATATAGATGGGGCTGGCTCTGCATGAAGACATACTCCGGATAGCGTTCCATCAACCGAAGCTGGGTGCTGAAAGTGCGAACGCATTTGCGCTCCGTTTCAGCCAGCGGCCAAAGCCAGGCCACATCAATGTGGGAATGTCCAAAGCCATACATCTCCGGGGTGGTATCGCCATTGTGTTTTTCAAGGAGAGGTCTCAGCCTGTCCCGGGCCTTCTGGAAGGTCTCCAGCATCACAGCCCGGGGCTGCTCAAAATCGGCAATGAGGGTGAAATCCCGCAGCCCGCGGTCAATCTCCATCACTCGCAGGGAGTCAGGATCGAGATTCTCTCGCAGGTCCCAGAGGGTTTCCACATCAGCCCACAACTGGTAGGCGGCTTCCTGCCAGATCCCAAAATGGCTTTCGCCGACAGTGCACTGAGTGGGCCCAGGTTCCGGAACGGTTTCCCGATCCGGCGGCGTTGGTCCCACCATCGCCACCCGGGGTCCGTGGCCAGCATAGGCCTCCAAAAGAACTGAGAAGGTCGCTCCCGGCTTGCCCAAATCGGTGATGAGAATATCCTGATGGTGTTCATCCACTGCGCCGGCATAGGTTCCATTGAGCATCACCGCAGCTTCCGCGCCGACATCCAATCGGAGGGAGATCCGCTCACCCTCCGCCTCCGGCGGCAGGCACAAGTCTCCCCGGAACCAGCCGTATTCCCACTTGGCCCCCCACGCAGTTCCGGGGGATACCGGCGCAAAGGGAAGTTCCCGGGCATCAGTCGGACGTAACTGCTTTCTGGTGGCCACCATCGCAAGTGGAATGCGATCAAGCTGGTGATAGAAATGATTGGTGAGTTCCTCGCGCCAGCACGCAATCCGGTGCCGCCATTCAGGGGTCAGGGACATGGGTTCAACCTCTTTCTAAAAATGCATTAATGACCGTATTCAACAAGGGGTCCATCAGAAACGCAGTCCCCTTCACTCGCCTCGGAAACCGCTGTTTCTGATCCCCACCAAAGCGGGATAAGCAAACAGGAGCGCCATCAAACCGGAGGGGAATATCAAGCAGACCCTCGGAAAGGAAATGGGCAGAGCCCACACACCCTGCAGGAGATTTGCCCTCCGGAGAAGAATCAGCCCGCCGTCAGAAGCAATCGCTACAGGGTCAGGCCAGGGGCAACAAACACCCTCTGACCAGGGCGATCCCGGTATGCCTCTTCGTTCATTCTAACCGATACTGCCAGATTTGCTGATGGATCCGGAACTCCCGAAGCTGACGGGATAGAGATAACAACATCAAACAGCACCCGAAAAGCCCGGCAACATTTCCTGTCTGAAAGGCGGTTGTTTTCCTGAGGTGGATTGGTTGGATGAGAAAAAGGAAAAAGGCCGCACCGGCGATCGCCGGTGCGGCTGAATGGTTGGTATTAGATCTGGATCACAGCAGGCCAACAAGCAGCAGGACCACAGCCACGACCAAGAACAGTCCGAACAAGAATTTCGCGACCGAGGCCGCCCCGCGGGCAATCCCGCCAAATCCAAACACAGCCGCAACAACGGCCACAACAAAGGCAATTAAGGCCCATTCTAAGAGTTCCATGATTTTTCCTTTCTTTTCTCTAATCTGTTGAGTAAAAACTGTCAACTACACTATTCTTCGAAGATTGCATCCCTTTTATAGAAATCCTTGACTGTCATCCAGATAATCTGTGAAGCAATCACTTCCTTGAAGCGGTACCCGGGCCAAACTTCCAGCCTTTCACAGGTCGCATCATAAGGACACAATCTCTTTCTGCTGGCGGGTCAGCAGCAACTGAGTCACCCCGCCACACAGTTTAGAAGACTTCCAGCAGCAATGCGATGACAAACACAAACAACAATATCGTGAATATGCTGCTGGGCCACCATCCCCAGGTTCGTTCGGCATTGTAGGGCCAGACGGGCAGAAACCCGACGATGAGAATAACCAGCAAAATCGCCATGATCCATGTAAACATGTTTTCTCCTTTAACGGTGTTGAGTTAATACCAAACCCATTCGATTGATTTCAGGTTACCGAATATCCAAATAATGAATGGCTGGATTTTGGCAAAACAGGGTAGCAATATCGGAAATTCGGTTGGTTTTGCCGGAAAGAAGTTGTCGCAATGTTGGCCAGGAGAATTTCATGCCACCAAATTGTGTTTATAATAACCACAGCATCTTTCACGAAGGGAATTACGATGAAACACATCCCCGGCCTCGAATTAAGCGCCTATTTTTTCCACGAAGCCATCAAGCCCCTGATGGCAGCCCATTTCCCTGAAGTTTGCTATTCGGCCGCACGCCTGGGCTACGGATCGGACGTGCTTGGCTTTGATACCGCGATGTCCATGGACCATGGCTGGGGGCCCAAGATGACCCTCTTCCTCAACCCGGAAGACTATACGAAGTATCGGGGCCCTCTGGACCATGTCCTGGCTCACCATCTGCCCTTCACCATCCATGGTTTTCCCACCCATTTTGATGAACCCCTGTCCGATGGCGGGGTGATGTCTCTGAAGAAACGACACCCGATCCGCCACATGGTCCACATCACCACCCCGGGGCAGTTCTTTCAGGATTACTTGAGGGTTGACATTCACCATCCCATGGCCCCGGTGGATTGGCTCACCCTGCCCCAGCAGCGTCTGCGCACCCTGCGCGCAGGCAGGATCTATCACGATGGACTGGGCCGGATGGAACCGCTGCGCCGCCGCTTCGACTGGTATCCTCCCGATGTCTGGCGCTATCTCCTGGCAAACCAGTGGCTGCGGATTGACCAGGACGAACCCTTCATCGGCCGAACTGCCAGTGTCGGCGACGAACTCGGTTCCCGGCTCCTGACAGGCCGGCTGGTCCGGGATATGATATCTCTGGCCTTTCTGATGGAACAGGAATATGCCCCCTACCGTAAATGGTTTGGGAGCGCCTTCAAACAACTTAAATCCGCCAAAAACTTACTGCCGGTCTTAAAATCCGCCCTGGATGCCCAGCATTGGAAAACCAGGGAAAAGCGCCTCAACAGCGCGGCCATCCTGCTGGCGCACCGGCACAATGCCCTGGGTCTGACGTCGGCCATTCCAGCGGAAGTATCCAATTTCCACAACCGTCCCTTCCTGGTAATTCACGCCAGCCGGTTCGTGACAGCCCTCCTGAATTCAATCGAAGACTCCGCAGTGAAAACCCTTCCCTCAAAGCTGGGCAGCTTGGACCAAATTGCGGACAACACCGACCTATTGGAAGATCTCTCCCTCTGCCAGAAACTGCAATGCCTCTATGATGACAGCGAACAGCCCCAAACCACGAAAGAACGGAGTGACGCAACACGATGATACAGAAATCATCCCGAACGCTCATGATCGTCATGTTTCTGCTGGTGTGGCCCATCCTGGCGTGTCGGATGCCCCTCCTTCCCGACCGGACTACAGAAACCGCTACCCCCGAACCTGAACCCACTTTCCTCCCCACGGAACCCCCTGCGGCCACCACAGCGCCTGACCCTACCCCCACACAAACGACCCACATCCGCCCCACCGTGGAAACACAACCTGTAGGAGAAGAAGGTGTTGAAGAAGACCTCACCGAAGAAGCCGGAGATCTCCCTCTCGAATTCGATTTTGACGAGGATGTGATTCAGCCGCCCCTGGAAACCTGGGAGGGGCTGCCGGTGATGCCGGGAGCAAAAGGCGGATATGAAGGGGAAGGCGCCTATACCTTCTTTATTGAAGCCAGCCTGGAGGAAATCTCCCTGTTCTATGAAAATGCCCTGGAGGAAATGGGGTTCAGCTTGTTTGCCGCCATCGCAGACGATCCGGAATCCCTGTTTGATATCTATGAAAAGGGGGATGATATGACCAGCATCGCCGCCGTCCGTCCGGAGGGAGAGGACCTGGCCATGGTCATTCTGGTGCGCAGCACACACTAATGTACAGTAGAAAAAGGCCAGCCGCCGGGACTGGCCTGTGCAATGCTAGCAGAAAACGGGACCCCCGGTTTAATGCGTCAATCCCCAAACACGGTGCCCACATGCCGGGCGCTGGTGATCCAGGGATGGTCCGAAGCCACCGGTTTTTCCTTCCCGGCCACCTCTTCCAGCGAGACCGTTTCAGCCCGTCCGTTGCGAAAGGCGATCATTTTACCATGTTGGCCCTCGTCAATCAGATCCGCAGCGCGGGTGCCCAACTGGGTGGCCAGGACGCGGTCGCTGGCGGAGGGCGCGCCCCCGCGCAGGAGATAGCCCAGGATGGTGATTCGACTTTCCAAACCCGTGGCTTCCTCCAGACGGTTAGCCAGCAGCAGCGTTTCCCCTGCATACTGCTGTTTGAGGCGTTCCATGCGGGACTGCCCCAATTGCTGTTCCTCATCGTCATGGACCTTGCGGTTCAGCTTCATCGAGCGTTCAAAGAAGGCCACCAGTTCAGAGGAAAAAGCGCCCTCGGCCACCGCCACAATGCTGAACATTTTTCCAGCCTGATTGCGGTCCAGGATGGCCTGGGAAATCTTGCCCATGTCATAGGGAATTTCCGGGATCAGGATCACATCCGCCCCGGCGGCCACCCCGGCGCCAAGGGTCAGCCACCCGACCTCCCTGCCCATTACCTCAACAATGATAATGCGGTGATTGCTGTTGGCTGTGCTGTGCAGGCGATCAATGGCTTCTGTGGCGATATCCTTGGCGGTGTCAAAGCCAATGGTGGTATCCGTCATGGCAACATCGTTGTCCGCTGACTTGGGCAGGGTGACCACCTGCACCCCCTCCTTTGAAAGTCGCAGGGCAGCTTCCTGGGTTTCCTGCCCCCCAATACACAGCAGAGCGTCCAACCCCAGGTCTTCCACCACCTGGCAGGCCTGCTCTGTCTTATCTACAACCTCCCCGTTTTCCTTCACTGCATGGGGCACAAGCCGGCTGGTGCCAAGAATTGTCCCCCCAGCCGTGAGGACATTGGAAAGGGTTTCCTTCCCCATGTCAATTGTCTCCCCGGCCAACAATCCCTGAAAGCCATCCTTGATCCCCACCAGAGTCATTCCATAGGTGTTGCGGGCAGCCTTGCCAAACCCGCGGATGGTGGCATTCAGTCCTGGGCAATCGCTGCCGGCAGTCAATATCCCAACGTTTTTTCCCATGCTTTCTTCCTTCCTGGTGTGGTTTCTCTTGAAATAATTATACTCACAAGGGTCCGGTTTTCCGCCAATAGCAAACACAACGATGGATCAACCCTTCCCAAAGCGGTCACGAGCCAGATCCAGGGCATAAGCAATGAACTGCTGTGTACGCCGAACCCGATCCGGATTCGCAGCATCATAATACCGCTGATATTGGTTGTCCCGGTCCGCCTCAGCAACCGCAATCAAATCCATCCATTTCGGGTCCAGGGCCTTTTTTGCCCAGGCCGCGCCAGCGGGTTTGGAATGCACATCCCCGGATGCCAGGGTGTGCAGCATGCGGCAGTACATCAACACAGCAAAGGGCTGAGCCCAGCCATTGTTGATGTCATATGCGCCGGTGAGGATCTCCTGCCCCCAGGAAAACATCACATCCCGAACCTCTGCTCTGAGGGCCTCATCCGGGACCGGCGGGATCCAGACCTCCGGGGGCGGGCCGGCCAGGACTACCCCCTGCCGGCGCAGCACCCGCCGGACCACCAGGGTGTTATCATGGGTTGATTTTTCAAAGGTCAGACTGCCATTGTCAAGATAATCCAAAGGCACTGCCGTGCGGGACAGATCCCCTAATACTTCCCGGGGGAAATAAGTCCCTTCCAGGTGATGAGCCCAGTAGACATCGGTTTCCTGCAGCCGGGCATGGACCGGCTGCAGCCAGTTCAGTTCTGCGCCTGTGAGGGGCCGATCCACCACAACCACAAAATCCACATCACTGTCGCGATCCCAACCGCCGTGGGCAAAAGAACCTTGCAGATAGGCCCCAAGAAAATTATCAGCCAGAATGGGACGGATTCCGGACAGCAGATCCAGCAGGACACCATTCAAGGCTGGATCCGGGGTGGGTTGAAATTCTGCCATTGATGCTCCTCTTAGGTCTTGAGATGAGGCCTTCCCATTTTAACATCAATTGAGGTCGGAAAGAACTTCAGACAGCAAAATCCAAATCCTGAGCATCCATCAGAAGCGGGTCCTAGGCATAACGCTTCGGGGAAAGCAGACATCCCGCGCAAAACAAGGTGCCCGTATGGGTTATCTGGTACACTTGCCCTATCCAACCTTGAGGACCGGAGCCACATATGCCCCAATTGCCCCCCCTTCAACCCAAAGACCAACTTTCTCGTTGGGGCGTCACCTGCATCGGCGATTGGACGGCGGAAGAAAACCGCCGCATTCGGGATGTGTTTCTTCGCCTGGCTGCCCTGACCGGTGGGGAGGAAAACCTGAACGCGGTTTTCAACGAGCAGACCACCAGCATTCACCACAGCGGACGGCCCGGAACGGCAGGCTTCACCCGGGGGGACGCCGTCTATCTGAACAATGCCTGGAGTGATTGGACTCTGGCCCACGAGCTGGGCCATCGCTGGAACAACGCCTGGGAGCGCAAACCACAACAGGCCCTGCAGCGCGTCCTGCGCGCCGGTCACGGCGAGTGGCTCAAAGCCCCCCTGCGACGGTTTCAAAAACGTCTGGAGGGGTTCCTCAAGAAACGCCTTCGGTTCGAAGGACGTCTGGACTGGCGCGCCCTCTGGTATGATCCGGGCAGCGCGCCGCCCCCCTGCGGCGTGGACCGTAATTTCAACGCCAGCGAGGACCTGGCAGAGTGTTTCGCAGCCGCCCTCTTCCCGGAGGACGCTCGCAGCCGCGCCCACCGGGCCGCAAAGAAACCTGTCAAACACGCTAAAGATTGGGATTGGGGTCGGGAAAGCGCTGAATTTGGGCAAACAGAGCGGGGAAAGCAAACCCTGCATCTATTGCTAAAGCACCAACGCTCGAACTGCACCGACTAAGGCGCCCCCCAGGATCAGCCAGAGGGGATCCACCTCCATCCGCCACAGGAGTACCAAAGCCGCTGTACCCACCACCGCGGTCAGGGGATCCACCAGGGCTGCCCTGCCGACCTGCCAGGTAACCCCCGCCATCAGACCCAGGGCAGCGAAGGTGACGCCATCCAGGAATCCCCCGCCGGCGGAAGATTCCCGCAGCCTTCCCAGCAGGGGGTGGGTGACCGCCACAAAAAGAAACCCGGGCAGAAACATCGCCAGGGTCGCCAGGAGGGCCGCCGGCAGGCCGCCCATCACATATCCCACAAAGGTGGCGGTGGTAGACAAAGGCCCGGGGGTCACCTGTCCGATGGCAATGGCGTCCACCAATTCGCCATCGCTCAACCAGCCCAAATTTTCTACCAGATCCTGCCGGATAAAGGCCAGCAAGACGTATCCGCTGCCGTACATCAAAGCCCCCGCTTTGAGAAAAACCCACAGCAACCGCCCCAAGGTGAAGGGTGCAGCCTGCAGCCCCGCAGCAATCAGAGCCCGCAGGGTGCCCACAACAGGCGAAAGGCCAACCCCCAAAAGGGACAGGCCGCCCTGATGCTCCCGAAAATATTCCAGAAACCCCAGAATAACGCCGCCACCCAGCAGCGCCCACAGAGGACCCGCTCCGAAAAGATAGATGGCAAAGGCCAATCCAACCAGGATCAGACCGGGTAGGTTTCCCCGGCGAGGTCTGAGCATGCCCATCAGGGCTGAAATCAGCACAGCCGCCACCACCGGTTTGATGCCATACAGGATCCCATCCAGGGCCGGCAGCGCGCCAAAATGGACATAGCCCCAGGCCAGTCCCAGGACGATCAGCATGGCCGGAAGAATATAACATACCCCAGCCGTCACCAACCCGGGCCATCCAGCACGCCGGTAACCGATATGGATGGCCAGTTCGGTGGCATTGGGCCCCGGCACCAGATTGGTGATGCCCAGAAAATCCAGAAAATCATCCTCCGAAAGCCAGCCCCGCCGCACAACGCATTCCTGACGCATCATGGCGATTGCTGCAGCGGGACCACCAAACGCTGTGAAGCCCAGTTTGAGGAATACAGCCGCCACAACCCCCAGGCGCTTTTTCTGCCGATCAGACATGGAATCCCGACCTCATTCGGAAATCCCCCCGGGCTTCCTGGCCTCGTATCGGGCCCGTTTTTCAGCGTGGAGCGCACGGACATCAGCCTGCACCTGCTGGAGAACCCTGCCCTTGAGAGGATAGGCCAGCAGGATCACCATGCCCAGAGCCATCGCTGCGCCAGGCACCAGTCCAACGATCACACGGATCCCAAACAGGGCGGAAGCTGGCTGGCCCAAAAATATCTGCCCCAGATTTTGATCTCGGGTCACAAACCCGCTGATCTCCAAAATCCAGGAGGTCAGGAAAATTGCCAGGGACTGGGCGGGCTTGGTCACCAGGGCATTCACGCCAAAGAAGGCGCCCTCACGGCGAACACCGGTGCGCAATTCATCCTCATCCGCAATTTGACCGACCATGACATTAATGAGCACCTGGACCCCGGAAATACCCAACCCGACCAGAACCAATGATACATAGATGAGCAACAGCGGTTGGACAAAGGCCACAGCAATGGAGCCCACTGCGCCAACCCCAAGATAGATCTCAACAGACCGTACAGCGCCAAAACGCGCCACCATGGTGCGACTGAGAAGAATGCCGATAACCATTGGTCCGAAAATGGCCGCCAGAAGGAAAATGGCGGACGTTTGGACCACATAATCCGCCAGGTAGAACACCGCCCCGGTGGTGATGGACAGCGCCAGGATGAACAGGAAATTTTGTGTGACCCATACCAGAAAGGCCCGGCTTTTGAAGGTCTCCCGGATGGATGCTACCAGCCCCAAAGGCGCATCAGACTGGCTGATGGCCGGTTTTTCCTTGAGAATGTAACTGGCCAGGATGATCAGGGTTGCGCTGATGACGCCCACCACCCCCATGGCAATCTGCAGACCCAAAAGTGAACCATCCCCGCCGGCTTTTGGCCGAAAGAATTCAGGGATGAGGAAACCCAGGAGATACGCCCCCAACCCAAAGATGCCAGAATACACCTGCAGGGTGCTGCGTCCTTCATCCGTCTCGGCGATCTCGGGCAGCAAGGCCGCATAGACCAGGCCCACAATGGTATAGGCGGTGTCGTACAGCAGCATGGCTACCAGCATCCACCAGAACTGGAAGACTTCCCCGGCCGACTGAGGCGCCATCCATACCAATATAAAGGTCAGGGCCAGAAAGGGCGCAGTGAAGCGTAAATAAGGAATGCGGCGTCCCAGCCGGGAGCGGGTGTTGTCGGTCAGAAAACCAAACAAGGGATCATTGACCGCATTCCAGATTGCATAAGCTATTGACGCGATTCCAATCCAGCGGGCAGCCAAGCCCAGATAATCCTGGTAATAGATAGTTAGCAAGGCTGCATAAGTGCTGGAAACGGTGGTCGTGCCCAGGGCGGTCAGTCCCCAGATCAGTTTGATCTTAAAGGGCAGTTTCTCTTGAAGGGGGTTCTTGGACGTCATAGATAACAACCTCTCATTTGATTCAATTGGATATCACAAAGGTTCCAAACAAAAAGCGCGGCTCGGAAGATACGCGAGGTCAGCAGAGAGCCAGGGTCGCAGAACACTTATCGAAGGTCAAAAAGGACTGGGGGTATCCTCCATTTTTGCCAGCCGCGCTTCCTTCTCGGCATGCAGGATCAGGATCCGGGCTTTCAGTTTCCGGAGACGCTCCCCTTGGAGAGGGAAAAAGAACAGCAAACCGCTCCCCAACAGCAGCGCAATCCCGGGAATCAACCCCACAATCACCCGGATGGTAAGCAGGGCCGAGGCCGGTTGGTCCAGAAAGATCTCACCCTGATTCATCGCCCGGGTGATAAAGCCCGATTCCTCCAGAAGGAAAGCCGTCAGAAACAGGGCCAGGGATTGGGCCGGCTTGGTCAGGAGGGCGTTGGCTCCGTAATACGCCCCTTCCCGCCGGGTGCCTGTGCGCACTTCATCTGCATCAATCACCTGGGCCAAAAGATTGTAAGTAATAGTTTGCTGGCCGGAAAACCCCAGTCCGGTCACCACCAGGCTGAGGGGGATCCAGGGGACGGGCATGAACAGGATCGAAATCAAACCCACACCGGCCAGGAGCATATAGCCCTGCTGAGCCCGCAGGACTCCCCACCGCCGGACCACCAGATTGGCCAGGGGAATTCCCACGGCCAGGGGCGTGAAAAGGTACACCATCAGGATCACCGTGGAGGTTTGGGTGACATAATCCGCCAGATAAAACATGGCCCCGGTAGCCATGGCATTCATCAACGTGAGCAGAAAGTTCACGCTGACAAATATCCAAAATGCCCGGTTTTTCAGGGTGTGTCTGAGGGACTCCCAGAACGTGAGGGGCGCGTCCAGGATAGCAAAGGCGCGCCGTTCTTTGACTTTCAAAGTAGTCAGGATGATCAGAAAAGCGCCAATGATCCCCACTGCAATCATCGCCAACCGCAAGCTCAGTAAAGAACCCCCAGCATCGCCAGCCCTGGGGCGGAATAGGTCCGGCAAAAAGAAACCCAGCACATACCCCAGAAGCCCGAACAGTCCGGCCGAAATCGAAAGCTGGTTGCGTTCCACATCCGATTCGCTCAATTCCGGCATGAGGGCACCGTGAACAAGGCCAATGATAGTATAGGCTGTATCATACAGAAGCATGGTCACGAGCATCCACAAGAACTGGGTCATCTCCAGGGCTTCCCGCGGCGCAAACCAGACCAGGATAAACGTCAGGGCCAAAAACGGGGCCGTGAAGCGCATGTAAGGGATGCGACGGCCCAATCGAGAGCGGGTGTTGTCCGTCAGAAATCCAAACAAGGGATCATTGATCGCATTCCAGAGAGCATAGGCCAGGGAGGCAATCCCGATCCAACGGGCAGTCAGCCCCAAATAGTCTTGATAAAAAATAGGCAGCAGGGCGGCATAAATGCTGGAGATGGTCGCTGTGCCCAGGGAAGCCAGACCATACATCACCTTGGTGGAAAACGTGAGACGGCTTTGGACAGGATCAGTCATCCGGACTCCTTTCTATGAGGAACTAGGGATATTGTACATGATTTCACCAGGTGCGGGTTTCCATCGCTGTTCCTGACAGAATTAAACCGCCCACCCCTTGACAGGCCCTGGAGACCCAGATAGAATGAGATCCGGATGATTTATGACTGACCAGTCATATCAGAAAGGACCCCATGCCCAAAGAAACCTTCTTCAACCTGCCCGAGGACAAACGCGAGCGCATTCTGGACATAGCTGTGGATGAGTTCGCCGGAAAGCCCTACAAAGTGGCCTCCATCTCGAAAATTGTCCGCAAAGCAGAGATTGCCAAAGGGAGCTTTTATCAATACTTCGAAAATAAGAAAGAACTCTACCGCTACCTGCTGGAACTCGGGGTGGCGGAAAAAATGGCCCTTTTGAAGGGGTTGACCCCTCCCGATCCAGGGATGGATATTTTTGGATACATGCGTTGGTTGTTTCAGGCGACTGTGCATTTTGAGTTACAGCGGCCCCGCATGGCGGAGCTGGCCTACCGGGCTTTCATCGAGGAGATCCCCTTCCCGAAGATGACCGAGGAGCTTATGCGCCGCGGCAGCACCCAGTTTTTTGGTCAGCTCCTCAGCCAGGGCATCCTGCACGGGGATGTTGCCCCCTGGGTGGATCCAAACATGGCCGCCTTTCTGATGGAAACCATTTTTTACCATTTCGGGCAATACCTTATCCGCCGCCTCAACCTGAGCCGGGAAGACTTGTTGGAGAAACGCTACAGCGTATTTGACAACGAGGAAGCCCAACAGTTGTTCAGCAACCTGATGGACCTCCTCGAAGCGGGGATGAAACGCGATCCCGAACAACGCACCCTGTATTTCAACAAATCTTAATCCCAAACAGGAGACGCCATGATCACAGTCGAACACCTCTCGCATCGCTATCCCGGAACCCAGACAAAGGCTGTGGACGATGTCACCTTTAGCATTGAAAAAGGCGAAATCTTCGGTTTTCTCGGCCCCAGCGGAGCCGGAAAAAGCACCACCCAGGCCATCATCACCGGACTGCTGCCTCTGCAGGAAGGTCAGGTGACCGTTGAAGGAGTCCCCATATCCCAATTGGGACGCGGCTTCAACAATCGTCTGGGGATCTCCTTTGAACTGCCCTATATCTACCAGAAACTGACCGGTTATGAAAACTTGCACTACTACGCCGGCCTCTTTGACGTCCCCACCGAAGATCCCCTCAAGCTGCTCAGGATGGTTGGGTTGGAAGATGCAGCCCATCAGCGCGCCGGAAAATATTCCCGGGGCATGAAGCAACGCCTCAACTTTGCCCGGTCCCTGGTCAACCGTCCGGAAATTCTCTTCCTGGACGAACCTACCGCCGGCCTCGATCCGGGAACTGCTGGCACCATCAAAGACATCATCCGCCAGCAGGCCCAGCGGGGAGCGACTATCTTCCTGACAACCCACAACATGTTCACTGCAGATGCTCTCTGCGACCGGGTAGCTTTTATCAATGAAGGCTGCTTGGTGGCCATGGACAGCCCCAGGAACCTGAAACTTAAATTCGGCCAGAAATCTGTCCAGGTTGAATACGGGGAGGACTCCCAATTTCAACGCGCCAGCTTCTCCCTGGAAAATACCGCTGAGAAGACGGCCTTTCTGAACCTCATCCACAACAACACCATCCAGACCATGCACACCCAGGAAGCCACCCTGGAGGAAATCTTCCTGCAGTTGACCGGACGGAGGCTCTCATGATCCGCAAACTGGCTGCAACCTTCCTTCAGGACCTCCTGCTGACCTTCCGCAGCGGGCATATCTATGTGATCATGGGATTGGCGTCTCTGATCCTCGTGCTGGTTTTCACCCTCCCATCGGAGCTGGACAGCGCACCTCCGGAGGTCATCTACGATGCCAGCCCGGAGGGTCAGTTTGGAGCGTTTCTACTGGCCCAGGGTCTGGAATCGGACGCCCTTTTCCATTCGGAAGCAACCTTCGAGACAGCCCTCTCAGAGTACCAACGGGCCATCGGGTTGATTTTCCGCGGGAATCTGCAGAACCCGCGCATTGAGATCATCAGCCAGGGCAATGTGGCCGAGGAAAACATATATCTCATGCAAGCCACCCTGGCTTTGATCCTCCGCACGATGCGGGGCGAAGCAACAGACCTTCCTGCAGAGATCACCCACCTGGGACCGAAAAGCGACCCCATCCCCCTCAATAAAAACATGATCCCGGTTTTTCTGACCTTCGAGGTGATCCTGCTGGGTTTCCTGATCGGGGCCGTGCTGATCTTTCAATCCAAACAAGAAGGAACCCTCCACGCCTATCGGGTCACCCCCGCCGGCACCCTGCATTTCATCCTCTCCAAAGTCATCCTCTATGGTGCGCTTTCCCTAGCCTATGGCCTGGTCATCGTTCTGATCGTCTTCGGACTCACACCAAACTACCTGGCCCTGACTGCCCTGATCCTCCTCAGCAGTGCTCTGATGACCTGCCTGGGCCTGACCATTGCCGTGTTTTTCAATAATATCTCGGAATGGTTTTTTGCCGGGGTTCTGCTGTTGATCGTGAGCATGCTGCCCACCATTTCCTATGCCATGCCGGTCTTCTCCCCGGCACTGATCGCCTGGATCCCAACTTATCAGATCATTTTTGGGTTCCGGAACATCCTCTTTGCCCAAGGGGGTCCGTCCGGGATCAGCAGCATGTTGCTGCAGGTATTCCTCAGTGCGCTGATCGCCTTTGGGATCTGCATCTGGGCGGTCAATAAAAAACTGATGCAGGAAGGCGGATAAGACCATGCGACGTATCATCAACATCATCCGCCAGGACTGGACCAATATCCTGCGCGACAACATTCTCCTTTATGTTTTCTTTGCCCCCATTCTGATGGCTGTGTTGGTGCGTGTCCTGTTGCCCTCCCTGGACACCCTCACCCTGCGCCTGGCTGTCAACCAGGAAATGCCCGCTTCTGTTCGGCAAAGGTTGGCGCAATATGGTCAGGTGGAGATCCACCCGGATCGTTCAGCCCTGGAAACGCGGGTGCTGCAGAATGACGATGTGCCCGGTTTTTATTGGGAAGCTGGCCGCTACGAGATCCTCCTCCAGGGCAATGAGCCGGAGGGGGAGAAGGTCAGCCGCCTGGTGCTGCAAGCCGCACTTTCCCCTCCGACAGAGAAGGATTTTGACATCACCCTCACCCGCCGGCCGCGGGAATCCCGCTTGGGGGAATATGGCCTGATCTTTACCCTGCTCATGTCCATCCTGCTTGGGGCTGTGACAGAATCCTTTAATATGGTTCAGGACAAAGAAAGCGGATTGATTCGCGCCTGGGCTGTGTCCCCCTTGCGCATGGCAGAAATGACGGCTGCCAGGGCGCTCTTCTCCGTGGTGGCCGGCGCTGTGATGACGCTCCTGGCAGTGTTGATTGTTGCCGGAGTCGCAGCACCCTGGGGACAGATCAGCATCGGCTTTCTGGCCTCATCCGGGATTGCCATCCTGGTCGGGTTTTTCCTGGGCGGTTTCTCCAATACCCAACTCCAGATGATGGCGCTTATGAAGGTCGTCCTGATGGGCTATTCCCTGCTGCCCCTCCTGTCCATCTTTCTTCCCCGAGCCTGGCACGTCCTCTTTTATCCCTTTCCCAATTATTGGATGTTTCTGATCTTTGAGAACATCTTCATTGGGCAGAATGGCCCGGTCGGGTTCTGGGGCGCTTGCGGGTTAACGCTGGCTGCCGCCCTGATCTATTTGGGAATTATGTTTCCCCTTTTGCGCCGCAGGCTCCGCTTTGAGTGAGTGCGGAGGTAAAAAAGCTGGCTCTATCTGACGAGCCAGCTTTTGTTGATCTGAACTGAGCCGGTTTATGCTGCGTGGCTGCTGTTGTGATTGTTGTTGTATTCCATCAGGAAACCAGAATCCACCAGGTAGTCAACAATCTCCCGGGCGCATTCCTGGGGCGTTTTCCCCACCGTGGTCAGGTGCACTTCGGGTTCCAGGGGCGCTTCGTATGGATCGTCAATGCCGGTGAAGTTCTTGATCTCCCCGGCTCGGGCCCGGGCATACAGACCTTTCACATCCCGCTTTTCGCAGACCTCCAGGGGGGTATCTACAAAAACTTCTATGAAATGCCCCTCTTTAACCATCTTGCGCGCCTCGGCCCTGGCCTGACGATATGGGCTGATCGCTGCACAGACCACCGTCCCGGTGTGACGCACAATCTCCCCGGCCACAAAACTGATCCGCAGAATATTGGTGTCCCGGTCCTCCTTGCTGAAACCCAGGCCCTTTGAAAGGTGGGTCCGCACCACATCCCCATCCAGCACCGTGGGATTCCGGCCGTATTCCTGAAGCATATTTGTCAGGCGTTTGGCGATAGTGGATTTACCCGCCCCGCTCAGGCCGGTGAACCAGATGCAGAAGCCCTGTTTGCTGCGAGGGGGATGGGCCTCCAGCAGAATCTGGGCGCTTTCCGGCCGGGTGAACCACTCCGGCAGCGGCTGACCCTTGGCCAGATAGTCATTCCGCACCTGGGTGCCCGAAATCTGCAGGGTTTTCACTCCTTCCGGCACCTGGGAAATCACCTCATAGCGGACTTCGTCCGGCAGGTACACCATCCATTCAAAGGGTACCATCTTCACGCCAACCTCATCCGCCACCCGGGAAAGCAGTTCCTGAGCATCATAGGGTCCGTAGAAGGGATTGCCCTCGCTGTCCTTACCCGGACCGGCATGATCCCGCCCCACAATAAAGTGATTGGCGCCATAATTCCGGCGGATGATGGCATGCCAAACCGCCTCCCGCGGCCCGCCCATGCGCATGGCCAGGGGCAGCAGGGCCAGCAGGGTATCCTCATCATAATAGTTTTCCACCAGGGCTTTGTAAATCCGCACCCGGGTATAGTGGTCCACATCGCCGGGCTTGGTCATTCCAACCACCGGGTGGATCAGCAGACTGCCGCCGATCATCCGGCTGGCGCGCTTGGTCAGCTCTTCATGCACACGGTGCATGGGGTTGCGGGTTTGGAAGGCCACCACATCCCGGTTGCCCATCGCCCGGAGCCGTTCCCGGGTCTCAGCCGGGGTCAGGCGCAATTCCACAAAATCATCATATTGGGGCAGATTGAGCACCTTCAACTCTCCGGAAAGGCACAGGTCTCCCCATCCCGCCATTTCAGACACCAGAGGGTGCTTGAAATCGAGGGTTCCATAAACTTCTTGCGCTTCCTCCTGCCAGGAAAAACGGAAAACCTCCTCCAGACGCATGACGGCCAGAATATGGTTGTGCACATCGCGCAGGGTAACCCAATCCCCTTCCTCTGGAAGGTCTTCCTTCTCAATGGTCAGGGCAATCGGCATGGGCCAGAATGTGCCGTCCGCCAAACGCATCTCCTCAAGGACACGCCGATAGTCCGCCTGCCCCATGAACCGGTCCAGGGGGGAAAAGGCGCCTACAGCCAGCAATTCCAGGTCATGGGTCTGACGGGGGGTCAGTTGGATGGTCGGGTAAGCGCCAGCTTTTTCCAGCAGTTCCTTCCGCTCTGTCCCCGTCACCAATAGTTCAACCAGTTTTCCGCCATAGGGTGAGATCAATAATTCGTTCGGTGTCATCATATATTAAACGCTGCCTTATCTCTAGAATTTAAACCTTTTTATTGTAACACATGGATTATTTCATGTTTATAAATCAGTTGTGCATTAATTGATCACCCCTCGTTTTCCACCCCTTGTTCCAGACAGCACGCGCTCTGGATCAACTCTCCAAGGAAAATTACGGCTGTTTGACCCAGGCAGTGAACTTCTCCCGCAGAAGCTTCAATCGCTGGCTCACCGTCAGCCCCGCAGCATCAACCGAGGCAAGGTCATAACCCATCAGCCGCATCACCCGACGGGCGATCGTCTGCAAGACTGCCAGATCATAGGCGGAAAGGGATTTTTTCCAGCGGTCGAGTGGGGCGGTGCTGATAGCTGAATACTTTTCCGCGAACATCGAATTTCCCCGCCAGGCATCGCCTACCCGGGTGGGCTGCAGAAAAGCCGGATGCCATCCAAGGTCCAGAAAAACCGCCACGGATTCCATGGTTTTTTCCGGCTCCTTCAGCAGATCCTCAAACCGCAGCAGATGATAGCGATTCGGCCCGTAAACAGCGCGGTTTTTCATCCCCGCCCGGGTTGAGCGCACCCAGTTCCATGCAAAAACCTTGGCGGACCAATCCGGTTGTTTTCGCTGGTAGGAGACAAAATTGTCCCGGGGATCCCGGACGATATGCAAACACCTGGCCTCCGGCCACCACGAGAAAATCTGATCACTGTAACGCTCATTATAGGGGGATTTCTCCACCCAATACCGGCTTGACTTCCGCAGCAAGCCCGTCGTCCTGCCAAAGGCGATCAGGGCTGCGCTTAAAAAATGCGCCGGAGAGGATGATCCCACCGAGTCAAGAACCTCCCGCAGGATTTTGCGGACAGCCGGGAAGGAAATATCTCCATAATCCCGATCCGGATAATCCTTTTGATGTGGCGGCGGCGATTCCTGATTCCACTCAAAAACATGAATCAGAAGCCGGTCGGCCATTTCCAGGGCTTCCTCCCGGGACTTGCCTGCAATGGCCGGGAGGAAACGCCGGAAAAACAACGTCTCCTCCGGATAGGCTACAATGGCAGGGTGGCCATCCAGCAGAGCTGTGATCAAACTGGTGCCAGCCTTAGGGTGACCGCAGATAAAAATGGGATGATTCTCGAAATCTTGCATACGATAAACTGCTTCCATTCAGTTGAGGGGACTTCCGGACAGGATCCGATCCCCGCTCAGGCAAAGCTGTCATACAGGGAAAAGACCGTCAGAGCCTTGCCAACATCGTCCAGTGTCCAGCCCTCTGGTTTCGGGCAGGAAATTCGGACGGTTTCTCCGGGCAGCACATCAAAATAATTATCGCTGAAGACCACATCAGCCCCATCCAGCGAAAGGGCCACAAACCGAGCCAGATAGGCCGCCTCCAGCTCAATCTGCACTGCGTCGGTTGATTCCTCCCGGAGATACGCCTTGAGCTGCGGTTCAACCAGGGCCACATGTTTATTCCGAACAAAGGGTGCCAGCCGGGTGGACTGAAGCTCCCCGCCGGAGAGCAATTGGGCCACAAAGACCGTCTCCCGCTTTTCCTTCCGGGTCAGGTGACTGAAATCCTCCTCAAATACACATTGGGATGTCAGGCCCTCTGCCCGGACCGCCACTTCGCCAGAATCAAGGATCTCTCCATCCAAACGCATCAACCGCCAGCGGACGGTGACATCCTCTGGCGCCTGAAGATCGCTGCTCAGATGCACCTTCATCACCGACCGGGCCTCATCATCTTCAATGGACAGCAACAGCGGCGTATAAAACCCTTTGCTGTGATAATGCAGGGCTTTCCAGCGGCCGAAATAATCCAGACTCGACCAGGAGGCCACCGGCCAGCAGTCATTCAACTGCCAGTACAGGGTGCCGCTGACACGGTGCATATTTCTGCGCCAATGTTCCACGCCATAGCGGATACCCTCCGCCTGCAGGACCATCGTCAGATACACCAGGGACGGAAAATCTGCCGGCATCATAAAATGCAGGGCCATTTGGCCCATGAAAAGGGCGCTGGCAAAATAACTGCGCTGATGATGCTCAATCAAATAATCAGTCAAATTCCAGTGGTTCTCTGAGGCATAGGTCTGGATCGTCTTCAAGGGCGGCAGGGATTGAAAACCAAATTCACTCATGAAGCGGGGATATTGTTCCCGATATGCGGTGAAGGGTTTCGCACCGTGCCAGACCTCCCAATAATGGGCATCGCCCATGTCATTACTGTTGCAATTTTCAAAAGGGGTCCCGGAGGTTGGGGAACTGTACCAGTAAGGCGTGTCTGGATCCAGGGTTTCCAGCCAATCCGGCAGCAAGTCATAGAAAAACGTCTTGTAGGCCAGCCGGTACTGTAGAGTGTCCTCCCCGGACCAGCCCCAATCTTCCCATCCCCAATCCATCTCGTTGTTGCCGCACCACAAAGCCAGGCTGGCCCGATGGCGGATCCTCCGGACATTGTCAATCACCTCCTGGCGGACATTTTCCACAAAATCGGGATTGTCCAGGGGATAAATGCTGCAGGAGAAGATGAAATCCTGCCAGACCAGAATCCCATACTGATCGCAGAGATCATAAAAATCCTCGCTCTCATAAAATCCGCCGCCCCACACCCGGATCATATTGTGATGGGCTCTGGCAGCATCCCCGATGAGCTGATCCAGGGTTTCCCGGGTGATGCGGGTGGGGAAGGAATCAGCCGGAATCCAGTTTGCGCCTTTGGCGAAGATCGAAACCCCATTGACCACAAAGGTGAAACTCTCCCCAAAAGCGTCCGCTTCCTGCTTCAGCTCCAGGGTTCGCAGGCCAAGCTGATAGCTCTTTTCATCCAGGACCTGCTCATCCCCTGTCCGCAAACTGACAGACGCAGCATACAAAGCTTGGTCGCCGTAGCCGTTAGGCCACCACAGGATCGGATCGGGCAGCTCCAGAACTGCCCGGGCTGCGCCATCCACCACCTTACAGGTGGTCGCAAACCGCTTGCCTTCAGGATCAATCAATGTGAGGCAGAGCTGAAGATCCGCCTCTCCCCAATGTCCCAACCCAGCGGAGGCCGTCACGGTTACATGACCATCGTGATGGTGTTCCTGCTGCAAATGGACCGTCTCCAGGACTGCAGCGGTGTATCCCTCCAAGCGTGCATCCTTCCAGATCCCAATCGGGGGCAGCATGGGACCCCAATCCCACCCCCACTGGCAGGGCGCCTTGCGCAGATACGGACCGCCGGGTATGGATTGCCCGGGGGCTTTGAGGGGCTGCGCATTTTGCAAAGGCGTGACATAGTTGACAGGGGAATGCATAACAATGTTCAGGCGGTTTTCACCGGGCTGTACCAGGTCGGTCACCTCCCAGCGGTAGGTTCTGAAAGCGTTCTTGCCTTCACCCACTTCCTGATTATTCAACCATATCTCAGCCAGGGTGTCCAAACCCTCAAACACAAGGAAAATCCGCTCCTCATCCAGCAAATCCTGGGAAACGCGAATCAGGCCCTCATATTCCCAATCCGTCTCCGCCACCCATTGTACCGAGAGCTCATTATCGGCCACAAAGGGGTCCGGGATTTTTCCTGCCTTGAGAAGGCTGACATGCACTTCTCCGGGCACTTCCGCCGGCATCCACGCTTTCTCCCCAACGGATCGCAGGCGCCATTTTCCTTCACTGAGATGCAATTTCCTCATCTTAATTAATTCCTTCCAAATGTGACAGGTTGTTTCCAGGACTCTGTCCTCCTATTTTAACAAAGAAATCCGGTCTGAACAGGTTGAATTACCAATGAATTCTCCTGTCGGAAATCCCCATCCATCCCTGTTCCATCTACCTTCCTCCCCACACCTCAGGGACAAAGACCTTTTTTACAGGGGTTTCAGGCTGGCGCGGGGTATAGGATCCTGGTGTTGTTTTTTGGCAATATCTGGAATAGGCGATTTCAGGAAATTAATATAAAATAAAGTCAGTGATCAATCCAAACGAAGGAGAATTCTCATGCAGCAACAAGTGGACTCGCAAAAACGCCTTTATGCGCTATTGATAGCGATTGGCACGTTGATTCTCGCTGCTATTGCCTGCAGCGTTGACCTCGGGAACAGCGGGGAGGACCTGACCCTGGAGCAAACACAGATTGCTATTGAATTGACACAGATTGCCCTTGAATTACAATCCGGTGATGAAACCGCAGAAGCTCCACCGGAACCATCCGCCCCAACCCCTACCATAACAATCGAACCTACGGAGGCGCCGGATGTCATCTATGAAGGCATCCAGTTCTCGTTTGATCCGGCCCTGGCCAGCGGCGTGATCGCCAACACCGTTCAAGGACAGAACCTGGGGGATGATTTTATGCCAGGAGAAACCTATCCGACCCATTTCGTCTTTGAATTCAACAACTACCTCATCTCCGAACATTTCCACACGCCGAGGATCATTGTGTATCCTGTGGCTGAATACCAGTCCATCAGCTCCTTCGCTGCCGACCAGATCGCAAACCTCCAGTCGGCCCTGGCCAGCAAACCGGGAGGCGGCACCATGAGCAGCCTGCCCTTCCTGCCCATCTGGAACGCTGGGCAGATGTTTTCCGCTCAGGTCAAGTACTTTGATTTCCAGAATGGGTCCGGGATGCGCTATCTGACCATGTACGGCCAGGCCATTTACCCGGTGGACAATCAAACCCTGTTCTACACCTTTCAGGGACTCACCAGCGATGGAACCCATTATGTGAGCGCCGTTCTCCCCATGACCCACCCCAATCTGCCCTTTGATGGAAGCACCCAGGTGGAAGACTGGATTGCCTTTGATGAGAATTGGGAGACTTATTTGCTGGACACCATGCGGTTCCTGGGTGAACAACCCCCTGAGAGCTATCGTCCCAGCCTGTTGCTCCTGGATGACATGATGGCTTCATTCCACATCGAGAGATAGAAATGTTCAGATTATATGATCCACGGGTATGATAGTGTTGCAACCGCATCCGTAAAACGCAGACTGAAAGGGATTGGTTTATGAAAAGTTTCCGGAAAGAGCTCTGGTTCAATATCCCCGCCCGCCGCGGGATGATCAACATCACCCCCCAGGTTCGGGATGCCCTGGCAGAAAGTGGGATTCAGGAAGGTCTTTGCCTGGTCAACGCCATGCACATCACCGCTTCGGTCTTCATCAATGACGATGAATCCGGTCTCCACCAGGATTATGAAGACTGGCTGGAGGAACTGGCGCCCCACGCCCCCGTCAGCCAATACCGCCACAACCGCACCGGGGAAGACAACGCCGATGCACACCTCAAACGCCAAGTGATGGGTCGGGAGGTGGTGGTGGCCGTGACGAAAGGCCGCCTTGATTTTGGTCCCTGGGAACAAATTTTTTACGGCGAATTTGACGGTCGGCGCAGAAAGAGAGTCTTGATCAAAATAATCGGCGAATAATCATTTGTCACAAGCTGATGACCGGCAGATATGGCCAAAGGTCGCACCGTGGGCCAACAGCAGTCTGTGAATTATCCGGGAATACAATTCATTTCCAGAATCAGCTTTGTGATTGCTTCTTGATGTCCTTTTCAGTCTGCTCATAGGTCTCAAACAACGCATCCAGCTTCTCTTGAGAAGCCAGGTCCTCCAGCCGGGGAAAATGCGTCTGTTCCTCTTCATCCAGATGATGTCGATTCAATTCATCCAGAACTGCGGCCTTGGCCAGAAACGTATCCGACCCGGGGTCAAGGTTCATCAATTCATCCAGCAAGACCCTGGCAACATGATGTTCCTCCTGGGCTTTAAGCGCACCCTCGTGAGCAGGGGAACCGGATGATTCCAGATAGGAGAAGATGGATGCATCCTCTCCTTCGAGATGGGGATACAGTGCGTCAAAGAAAGCCTGGCGCAGGTCTTTGCGTTCATCTATAGAGTGCGCCTTGCGCAGTTGGGCGGAAAGACGGCGTTGTTTGGCATGATCCTTCATCAAGTGATCAATAAATGCATGCGTCATGGATTCTGTCCTTTCTCGGCAGATATTGAAGGATGCAATTCCAATTATGCGCGGTAACACGGGGTAAAGAGGATGTTCCAGGTTGGTTAATGGGGAGGAACCGGTTGGGAGTTCTTATGGAAAGCCAAGGCACCAGCAAGAAGCCGCAGGAAGATCCTGCGGCTTCTTGCTTGTCAGAGTGTACCTATCACCTGAATTTCACCTATTCTTCAGTTCGTGGGTCTTCCCAATGGACAAAGCCATCATCTTGCAGGCGCTGCTCTTCGCGGCGATTCTTTTCCAGCAGCGTGTATCCGAGGGCAGCCAGGCCCACCAACCCCAGCAGACCGCCGCCGCGGCGCAACGGACGATGGAAGCCCCGTCGGATGCCGCGCCGCACACTACGGCGAATCCGGCGGTGAATTCTGCGGGGGTGATATAGTTTGTGTCTCACAGTTGCTCCATTTCTCTTCAATTGATTGCAACCCCATTATAGGGGGCATCGCGCCTCACAACCAGAGATTATCTAAGGCTTGGAGCCAAAGAACCTGAAAAAGAAAAATCCACCCTGGGCCTTTTGCCATAAATTGTAATAAAGGAGTTGTTTATTTTTTGCGGGATTTCTTATAAAATAAGGGAAACCCCCTGCCTCTAAAAGGAGATGAAGATGCGCTCGAACAGACTTGATTTTTCGTTAAGTTATGTCCTGCTGGCAGCCCTCCTCCTCAGCATCAGCATCCTGGCCTGCAATTTCAACCCTGGCAACAATGATCTGGAAAGCCTGGAGCAGACCAGCGTTGCCCTTGAAGCTACCTTGAATGCCCTGCCAGAGAGCGAAGAAGAACATGGGGCCGTGACGGAACTGCCATCCCCCACAATCACTCCGACAGCCACTGAGGAAATCATCACCAAAGACACAGAATTTGATTTCACACGGATGCAACTCTCTTGGGATACCGCCCTGGTCGGTCAGGCCACGCCAACCACCATTCATGGAGAAAACCCTGGGGAGGGCTACATGCCCTCAAGCTATTTCCCCACACACATTGAGATCCACTTCCCCGGATACCCCGTGACGGAAGAATACCTTAAGCCCGTCCTGCGCATTTATCCTGTAGCTGACTTTAAGGAAATCAACCCCTTTGTAACCGAGATCATCGCCAACCTGAAGACAATCCTCGCCAACCAGCCGGAAGGCGGTGTGGATGCCCAGTTTCCCTTTGTTCCACCGCCACCCGCCCACCAGGTATTTGCCGCCCAGGTGCGCTATGTAGACTTCCAAACAGGAACCTGTGTCTGCTATGTGACAAGTTTTGCTCAGGACCTTTACCCAATTGACAATCTCGGTCTGGAGTATACCTGTCAGGGTCTCACACAGGACGG
Source organism: Anaerolineaceae bacterium (assembly GCA_034437335.1). Classification (GTDB taxonomy): domain Bacteria; phylum Chloroflexota; class Anaerolineae; order Anaerolineales; family Anaerolineaceae; genus Brevifilum. Next base: position 23,625 of record DAOTUG010000002.1, on the reverse strand, counting down.
CCGATTGTATATCGCCGCGGAATTCCCCATCAACGCCGCCATCCTGCCGGATGACGGCGCATCCATTGTCGAGGATTGGGCCCAATTTGAAGACAACTGGTCTGTATATCTGACAGACACCGTCCAGGCGCTGAATGCGCAGCCGTCTTCCGGCTTCACACCTGATCTCGCCCGCATTGATGACACAATCCGTTCATTGGAAATTTCCTTTGGGGATTGAAACCTCTATAGCAGGTCAGTGAGAATGGCTGTTCACATATAAGTAACCATTCTCATACTTCACCAACGTCCAGGCATCTCCTACCTGACGGACGTAGGTCGCCTGAAGGGCGTCGGTGGCATCCCACCATGGTTGATTTTCACAGACGAACATCCAGTCCAGCCAGAGGATATCATCGCCATAGACGCGGTCTTCGCTATGGGGCTCCAGCTCAGGGAAGGCCTCCAGATAGGCCTGGTAATCAGTTTCTGGCATCCGGGCTTTAAGGCAAAAAGCCCAATCAATACCCAGATCGTCCCGAAAAACCTGCACCTCGGTTGCCGATGATGGCAGAGCCGCCACGTAAGGTGAAGTGAACCAGCCGTCCCAAAAAGCGAGGCGACAGCCGCTCCCAATCATAACCAGCAGCACAGCGGTTGTTCCAACGGCGATCCTTCGTTTTTTCATCCAGTGCTCCTTCCATGGCAGCATATTTTCTTCAGTATAACCAAAAGTCCTTCTCCACTCCAGCGCCCGGGTGTAATTTCCGGTAGGGTACAATCAGCATACAACCAAGAGTTTAAAGGTACACAGGATGTTTATTCCCACCACCAGGGCAGAAATGTCCAACCTCGGATGGGAGCAGTTGGATATCATTCTCCTTACCGGGGACAGCTATATTGACAGCCCCTTCATGGGCGTGGCCATCATTGGCAAAGTTCTTCTGGAAGCCGGATACAGGGTGGGCATCATCGCCCAGCCCGATTACCAAGCGCCAGTGGATATCACCCGCCTGGGGGAACCGCGGCTCTTCTGGGGCGTCACCGCCGGCAGCATTGATTCCATGGTGGCCAACTATACCGCCACCGGGAAACCCCGCCGGAGCGATGATTACACTCCCGGCGGACGCAATACCAGGAGGCCCAACCGGGCCACCCTGGTGTACGCAAATCTCATTCGACGGTATTTCAAGAATACGGTGCCAATTGTCCTCGGCGGTGTGGAGGCCAGCATGCGGCGCATCGCGCACTACGATTTCTGGTCAGACTCCATCCGGCGGTCGGTGTTGTTTGATGCCAAAGCCGATTATCTTCTCTATGGCATGGCTGAGGGCAGCATCCTGGAACTGGCTGCCCATCTGGACAAGGGTCAACCGCCGGAACAAATCCCCGGTCTCTGTTATATCTCCCACGACATCCCGGAAGGATACTTGGAGATTCCCGGGTATGAAACGGTGCTGGATGATAAAAACGCGTTTATTGACATGTTTCACACCTTCTATCGCAACCAGGATCCGGTCAGCGCCCAGGGGTTGGCCCAACGCCATCGGGATCGGTATCTGATTCACAATCCGCCTTTCCCCCATCTCGACCAATCCGCCCTGGACCGGGTGTATAACCTGGAATATGAAAGGGAACAACACCCATACTATGCCAGGGAAGGTGCGGTGAAAGCCCTGGAAACGATCCGTTTCGCCATCCCCACCCATCGCGGCTGCTATGGCGAGTGCGCTTTCTGCGCCATCGCCGTGCATGAAGGCCGTACGGTGCGCTGGCGCAGCGAAGAATCTATCCTGGAGGAAGCCCGGAAATTGACGCGGCTGCCGGACTTCAAGGGCTACATCCTCGACCTCAGCGGCCCAACGGCCAATATGTATGGCTTTGAATGTCCCAGGAAACTCCAGAAAGGGGCCTGTCCGGATCGGGTTTGCATCTACCCCGATGTATGCCCGAGCCTGCCCGTGGACCACAGCAAGCAAACGGAGCTGCTCAAGAAAATCCGCCAGGTGCCGGGAATCAAGAAGATCTTTATCGGCTCAGGCTTGCGCTACGATCTGATTCTGTCTGATTCAGAACACGGCCAGGCCTATCTGGAAGAATTGGTGGGACATCACGTTTCCGGACAGCTCAAGGTGGCCCCGGAGCACAGCCAGCCGGAAGTCCTCGCCCGGATGCGCAAACCGGACCGGGACAAGCTTCTGGAGTTCAAACAACGCTTTGACTCCCTCAACGAGGACATCCGCAAGAAACAATTCCTTTCCTATTATCTGATCGCCGCCTATCCGGGCTGCACCCTGGCGGATATGCGGGCACTCAAGGGTTTTGCCAGCCGGGAATTGGGCGTTTTGCCGGAACAGGTGCAGGTTTTCACACCCACCCCTTCTACCTATGCCAGCCTGATGTACTATACCGAAAAAGACCCCTTCACCGGGGAAAAAATCTTTGTGGAGAAAAACCCCGCAGCCAAGAAAAGTCAGAAAAAGGTTATCACCGGGCACAGCAAACCGCCCCGCAGCCACCGGCGAAGGCGAAGGAAGTGACGAAACGATCAATAATTTCAGATTCAATGGTGCCCTTACTTCACCAAAACCGGTAACAACAACCAGCCTCTTCAATCGTGGGGAAAACAACAACCCCAGAACAACCGCCTTGGTGCTTTGATCCAGTGAACGGAGGCGCATTCATTCCGGATAAATGCGCCTCCTGGATGAACAACGCCACCGGATATTGCGCGCGTTGTTCGTCAGTGACCGACAACCAAAGCGTTGGAATAAATCACTCCTCAGTGAATCAGCAATGGCAGGAATACATCCTGTTCCATTACAACAATCTCAAGTTTGTGCTCTTCGCAAAACTCAGTACAGACATGAAACACAGCTTCACTCAGGTCCGTTGCGCTGTTAAACGCCACTGTCCATTGGTCCGGATTGGACTCAACCAGGATCGAGTCATCCAACAGACTGGCAAATCCACCATTGGTTGTCTGTTTGCCTTCAATAATCGGTTCTGCATATCCATCCCCATTGCTGCCGATGCCGCTGCTGAAGGGAAAATTTTCAATACTTGTGTTCAAACTTGCCATCCATTCATTATCGGATGTGTCATGATGGAGAAACACCGGCCAAGTAAACCCTGGCATGAACGACCCCAATGAAATGCCATCAGTCCACCGGAAAATGGAACAGAACGAATCATCGCAAAAGCCGGGAATATCCACTGCGTATTCGCCATCAACAGAGAAATCAAATTCGGAACAGGCTGTCTGTGGGCAGATATGAAGATTCACAAAGCTCAAGGCATCATCCGTGACCAATTCGAGGGCCCAGACTTCCGGATCCCTATCCGAATAATCATCAAAGAGATGAACATATCCCCCTGAACCCGTTTCACCCGCATGAAAGATCCATTCCCGGGCAATATCGCCATTTGTACCCTTTCCATCGCTGAAACCCAACCCTTCAAAGGATAGAACCGGCCCCCCAATCCAGTTGTCGCTGAAGAATTCCTCTCGGATATACGCCGGGCCAATCAGGCCGGGTCCATAATTGCCCAAACCAGCATCTACTTCCATCAGGATGGCACAGAGCCCGTTATCACACACCCCTGGAGGATCAATCTCCCAAACATCGGTGGTTTCATAAAGCATCTCCTCACATCCTGCCATTTCACAAATCATAATGGAAACTTCAGTCAGCGAATCGCTTGCTTCATACCATACAGTCCAGGTGTCGGGGGAATTCTCCAGGATGCTGTCATCCATGATCGAAAGCGATCCGCCGTCCGCGGTGAACCCGCCGATGAAGACGCCCTCCGCATCCAAATTGCCATTCACTCCCCCGCCAGCGCTGAAGGAAATGTTGTGGGTTTCCAAATTGGGACCGCCCACCCAAATGCCATCGGCTGCATTTTGTTTGTAAAAGATGTCCATCAGATATCCCGGACCAAAATCCCCCAGAGAAGCATTGGTGCCAACCAAAATCCTGCACAGACTGTCTTTGCATATGGCAGGGACGGGAATCAATGTGGCCCCGGTGTTTCGCAAGGTGACTTGCCCACAATTGGAATCGGCCTCATTCTCAGTGGCGCTATCTTTCAGAGAGAGAAAGCGTGGATTCTGAAAGGTGAAAATAACAAAGAATGCAATACTTAACAAAGCTGCAGACTTGATGTTGGTTTTTTTGATCATGGGGTTTCCTTTACTGTACAATGCTTTTTTGGGCAGGTTACCAGTTCTCGTCCAGAGGATCCTTGACGCCTGGAATTAATCCGAGCGTATCATCTTGGACTTAATTCTACCGACGGAGACCCCTTCCCACCCGATGGAATCCCGTTGGATGAGCTTGCCTCGGGTTTGACCGGTAGCAAACAGGGGAAGAAAAATGAAAAGATCGGTCGGTCAAATCGCAGTTGGGAGATATCCCCCGGAATTGAGAGAGGCTTCCTGGTAATCCCCGCCGTCTTGATAAAAGCGTATATAATGGAAAAAAGATCGGAAGAGAATCCTCTATGCCTGAAACCCTGCTGATCATTCTGATAATCGCTGTCCTTTTGATAATCACCGCCTGGCTGATTCACCGGACCGAAAAGGACAGAGAAGCCCGGCTGCCACAACCCGCAGAGCCGCGACGGCCCTTCCCTCAGGGGGGCAGCGGTGCGTTTGTGGGCATCCGACCGGATCATGTGGACCAGGAGACTATGAATGAAATAGTGGCCGATTTCTATTGTGCCTGGAAAAAACGGTTCCTTCTGCCCGAGGACGAACCGGGACGTAGCTTCGTGATCTGCAAAACGGCGCGACGTCGTTTGGGCTATCGGATGATCGCCACTTCGGAGGGCCAGGGATACGGCTTGCTCATTTCTGTTCTGATGCACCCCCTCAATCCGGACGCCAAAGCTGATTTTGACAGGCTGTTCAATTTCTGCCGGGCCCATCCCAGCCTCAACAATCCCCACCTGATGAGCTGGCAGGCTGAAGCGAACACTTTCCTGCCAACCAGGCTGGACTCCGCCACCGATGGAGATATGGACATCGCCTATGCCCTTCTGTTGGCCGACCGCCAGTGGGGCAGCGATGGCCAGATTGATTACGAATCTGAAGCCCTGAAAACCATCCAAGCCCTGGCCGCGGAATGCGTGCACCCCAGCAGCCAGCATCTCCTGCTGGGGAACTGGGTCCGGGAGGACAATCCGGAATATTATTACGGTACCCGGACATCCGATTGTATGCCGGGGCACCTGAAAGCATTCGGCGAAGTGGGCAATAAACCGTTCTGGCGAAATGTGTACACCCGGGAAAGAGACCTGCTTCTGAAGGTTTCGGATACCTGCAGCCCCCAGACCGGCCTCCTGCCGGATTTCATCGCGCAAATCAACACAGCGCCCCGGCCAGCCCAACCAGGATATCTGGAGCGGGAAGAGGACAGCCATTTCGGTTTCAACGCCTGCCGTCTGCCGTTACGGATGGGCCTCGGATACCTTCATACATGCGACCCGACCTTGCTGCCGCTCCTCCAGCGCATGACCCAATGGATCCAAAGCAGCACAAGTGGGGATCCGACCAAAATTGCTGCTGGATATACCCTGGATGGGAAACCCCTTGCACAGACCAGCAGCATGGCCTTCACGGCGCCCCTGGGCGTAGCCGCCCTTTGCTGTCCTGAGCAGCAGCCCTGGTTGAACGCGCTTTGGGATGTGATCTCCACCCATCCCCTGGATAAAGACGATTACTACGCCAGCACCCTGCAGTTGTTGAGTCTGCTGGCGTTGTCGGGAAATTGGTGGGATTGCCTTAAGCAATTCAACCCCGCACAGCGAAAGGAAAGAGAATGAAATGGAACCTTCTGCAACCGTATGATGATATGCTGGGTCTTATCAGAGGGTTTTCCACCCCGGATGTCTGGGTTTGCCGCTGCCTGCACCAGATTGTGGCCTTTTCTCGGCAAACCCACAATCCCCTCTGGCGGTTAACGGAAATAAACGAAGTCGTTGCCTGGGGCGATCAATCCCTCCTCCTGGTACAGGGTATGGGCATTGCCAGCACGTTCCTGGATATGTACGAACCCCGCTGTTTTCTTTTTGGGTTCGAACCCGCCAGCGGTGAGGTGACCTGGCAGACCCGGGTCCACTGGACCGAATCCAATATTGGCAACCATGGTGGGTTGAGCGCCAGTGACCGCCTGGTGTTCCTAACCGAAGTCCCGGTGTCAACCCCTCAGCTCGTCTGGTTGGATCCCCACAGCGGGGAGCGGTTGCACACCTGCCCCAGCCCGGACTCCCTCCTTGCGCCGGTGGTATCCGGGGACTATGTTTTTGTCGAAGGCGGATGGGATGGAGGCCTCTACCGCACACCCACCGAACCCGGCGCGGGTTCCCTGGAAGGAATTCTGGAAGGTCAGATCAAATCCATAGCCGCCCAGGATGACCACCTTTTTGTTTTGTACACCGTCGGGGAATGGAAGAACATGCGTCAGTTCCTCGTCTGCTATCAAGCTGACACCCTGGACATCCTGGGAAAAATTGAGCTCAAGGTCGAGAAGGATTATAAGTATGCCCGGCTCTACAACATCGGACACCCCCACCGTGTACTGATGTATGGGGATTTCCATCTGCTTTGCCTGGATACCGAAAACAAAACCATCCTCTGGGATCAGACCCTCCCGGACGACCGCTATACAGACCTGGCCGTCACACCCTGGGGCGCGCTGGTGGCCTTTGGTGGGGAGACGCCCGCCGTGTTGGTGGATATCGAAACCGGTCAATTCCAACCTATGGCGGAAATAGACCCGCCGAATCGCTTCATCCCGGTTGGTGAGCTATGCTTTGTCAACCAGGACTTCAGTGCAGGGCTCTATACAACGCAGCCGGTCGGGGGAGAGGGGACAACCATTGAAGTAGAGGAATTTCCCGCAACCGACATCAATACCCTGGTGAAAAACGATGCTCCCCTGGACCCCCGGGAAGCACTTCGGGATGCCTTTGGCGCCGCCACCCGATCCGAAAAATTGGACCCGGCCCTGGAAAAAATCCGGGAGGTTTTTCCCGTCCGCCGCATCTCCGGCAAAGTCAAGGCCTTCCTGAAGGCCCTGATGGCAAAGGAGATCCCCGAAGGCCCCCTCAATTTCTCCTCCTGGGACACTCTCGCCAGCCATTGTTTCCGGTACAGCGATTTATTCAGCTTTGGGGACAAGAAACGCTTCTTCCCAGCCTTCCTGATCGCTTCAGAATTTGGCGGAATTGACTTCTATATGATGATCAACAGCGGCAAAGTCATCGCCCTGCATCACGATGCCACCTTTTATGAGGTCGCGTCGGAAGTCTGGGAAGCCGTTGAAGAGAATGAGGCCAGCTTTGAGAAGGCCTTTCCAAAAACAGGTGCACTGCACACCATTGACCAGTTGCTTGCCTTCCAGAAAGCCTTTGCTGGGGTTCGCAAGAAGGACTTCGGTGAAATACCACCAGAGGAATTAATTCCCAAGATCGCCGCCGCCTTTGAATGGTCTGTGAGAGAACTGGCCAAATCTCTCAACCATCATGCCATGGAATTTCTCTACTGGGATATCATGGATCATCAGGCGATATTGGATTCGCTGATTTCTATGGAAATGGAGAATAAATGACAGAAAATTCCAGTCTGGATCCGGCTGTTAAGGAACAGTTCCGGCGCCTCTCAATTCCAACGGACAAAACGGTTGAACCGAACACAATCCATCATCTGGACCTTGAGGACAGAACCGTCACCCTTCCAGGGCAGCTCCATGGGCTGCTTTCCAGCATGGGGTATCAGGGTGGCGTCTATTACCTGGATCCCTGGAATGACTTTCCCCGGGAACAGGATCCGGGCGTCTTTCGTGAGGTACGCTTTGTTCCGCTGGATGAGATCAGCGACTATGACTGCCTGAACCTGCACCCCTACTTGAGCATCTTGCGGGATCAAGCCTTTTCCTACAATCTCGTCCGGGCGGACGATCCCCATCCAGAAAATCCCCAGGTGTACTTCATTGATCATGATTCCTTCGAAGGCGATGCCACAGACAAACGCATCAATCTGGCTGATTTCCTCAGCAAACTGAGAACGAAAACGGAGCTGGAACACTTGATCGCCAGCGCCAACCCCTCCGTACCTGACAGCGGTCTCCTGGCCCATCTGGGTCCGGAGGCCTATAGAATGAACAAAACTTCCCTTAACGCCGGCGGGGCAACGATCCGCCAGTTGGACGGAATCGGCACATGCGCCAATCTCCGCTGGGTGGAACTTTTCAACAACCAGATAGCGGACCTCTCTCCTCTGAGCGACCTGCACCAGATCGAAAGCCTGAACCTGAGAGACAACGCCATCAGAGACCTCTCTCCCCTGAAATCCCTGCCCAACCTCAAACGCCTGGAACTTGACAAGAATGCCATCAAGGACATCACCCCTTTGCAGCGCCTGACGGATCTGGAATGGCTCAGATTGGACCAGAATCAAATTGATGATATAGGACCACTGGCCTGCCTCAAGGGACTGACTTGGCTGACACTTACCGGAAATCGCATTCAGGAAATATCTGCGCTGGCAGGTCTGACAAAACTGACAGGGCTCTATCTGAGCGAGAATCCCATTCAGGACTTCTCCCCATTGTCAGGACTTGTCAATCTGGAAACCCTTTATCTGGACGGGACCGATTTTGAGGCTGCCAGCCTTCTGGCCGGGCTGACCAACTTGAAAAGCCTTCGAATCGATAAAAATCGGGAGGAGCAGATCGCAAGACTTTTGGAAGATCACCCGCACCTGGAAATCATTAAAAGGGGCAAACCAGCATGACAGACGTTCGCACTGCCTTTGAACGGATCCGGGATTGGTCAAGAAAAAATGTGCCCGACCTTCGTTTCAATCCCCCGGCCGATCCAGAAGCTTTGGCGCAACTTCGCGAAACGCTCCCCCTTCCAATCCCGCAGGATCTGCAAGCTTACCTGCGTCTTGCCGATGGAGAACGCTGGAATTCCAGCGGGGTGATCGGCAACTGGCGTCTGATGTCAATTGAAGAGATTCGGCGGCAGTGGAAATTCATGCAGGGCCTGATCGCACAAGGGGTCTTTGACAAGAACATCGGAGCGGCGGATGACTCCCCTTACATTAAAAACTATTGGTGGAATCCGGCCTGGATTCCCGTGGTGACCAGCGAAAATGGCCATTTCTTTTGCCTGGATACGGACCCCCCTGAGCCAGATCGCTTTGGGCAGGTGCTTTTATTTCTTCACGACGATCCCGCCCGATACCTGGTGGCCGGCAGCCTGGGGGCCTGGTTTGAGCGCATTGCCCGGGATCTGGAATCCGGATTGTACTTCCATGGCGTGGATGAGGGCGATGGGACCCCCCTGTTCAACAACGAAGCCTTTATGTGGTCTTCCCTGGAGGGAAAACACATCTATGACGATATCCCCGGCCGGCGAATTGTCCGAAATGATGATCACCGGACCTGACCCCTCGAGACACCTGAAACAAACTCCTGAACCCTTCCTGAAAGCCTGTTACAATCATCTCCATGAAAAAGACTCAACCCATTCTTCTGGCGGGGGATGTCACCGCCATCCTGACCTTCTTGTTCTTCAGCTATCTGCTCAATGTTCCGGGGACTGCGCGCACGCTCCTCAACCTGGCCCTCATGGCCCTGGTGGTGGCCTGTGTTTGGATCTTTCTTTCCCGGCGACTAGGGGCAGCCGATTTCCAGCTTGGATATGTCTCCACTGCCTGGCGCACCCTCCTGACCTGGCTCCTGGCAGCGCCCCTGATCGCCCTGAGCCGGCACATCCTGGTGGGACTGCTTCATCCAGCCTATACCCTGAAGGATGTGTCTCTGTTTGCTATGCTGTTCACCTTTGTTGGCGGCGGCCTGTTCATCGGGGCCTGGCGGACAGTCTGGTGGTTGATCTGGCGAATACGCCAACTCCCAAGGGATGCCTTCATCCGGCGTTTGTCCTTGGGATCCGCCCTTCTTTTCAGTCTCCTGCTGCTAGCGGCTGCACCCTTGCGCCTGGCCCTGATCCTGCGCTTTCGTGACCAGATCCATCCAAGCGAGGCGGTGATGGCCGCTCCCGTTGGCCTGGTCTTCGGCGCTGGGGTTTGGCGCAGCGGCGCACCATCCAGGGTGTTGGTGGATCGTGTCATGGCCGGCGTGGACCTGTACCATCTGGGAAAGGTTGAAATCCTCCTGATGAGCGGAGGCGGCCGGGAGCCCGAGGTGATGCGGGAATTGGCCGTGGAAGCCGGGGTGCCACCTGACGCAATCCTTTTGGATGCCATGGGACTGGACACCCGCACAGCCTGCCTCCGGGCCAGAGAGAATTTTGGCTTTTCTGAGGTTCTTCTGGTGACCCAGCGCTTTCATCTGCCCCGGGCGCTTTTTCTCTGTCAGAATTCCGGACTGCAGGCCCAGGGGGTGCCAGCAGACCTACCCGGCTATACTCCCAACGGCTGGCTTTCCATGCAGCTCAGAGAATTTCCTGCCGTGGCCAAGGCCCTTCTGGAGGTGTGGTTGACCCATTAAATCCAACCAAAAACCTCCTGCTATCATCAACTCCAGGGAAATTCGATCTCCCGAAAGGAGCCCCCGTGCCAGACCTATCCATGCAGTCCTTTCTGCCCCGGGCCAGGGACTATCTTCAGAAGCGCCCCCCGCAGAGTATCCCCAATTGGGATCCCGATGCCGGGTTTCAGATCGCACCCCTTGGCCAGGGCGAATACAACATGAATTTTCTCGTCCGCCAAGAGAACAGCCGCTGGGTGATGCGAGTCAACACCGGCTCTCAGATCGGCCTGTCCATTGCCGAACAGATTGCCTATGAATACCGGACCCTCCAGCTTTTGACCCCCTCCGGGGTAACCCCCCGGCCCTATTTCCTGGATAACAACCTGGCAGTCCTGCCCTACGGCGTTTTAGGAATGGCCTATCTCCCCGGGGAGAAGCTGGACTACCAGCGGGATCTGGAGAAAGCCGCCCGGGTTTTTGCCAAATATCATCAGACACCCGTCCCTGAAGATCACCATCTCATCCGCGAGGAACGCCCCCTCAGCCTGACCTTCCAGCGCTGTGAGAAGATGCTGCAGGTATATCTGGAATCCGATCTGGCCCATCCTGGATTACGGGCCTACCTTCTGGAAGTGCAGGCTTGGGCTGATTCCGCCAGGCACAAAGAAGAATACTTTATCAATGACCCCTGGAATTGCATCATCAACACCGAGGTCAACAATACCAACTGGATCCTGGACCGCGCAGCCGGGACCGTCCATCTGGTGGACTGGGAAAAACCCCTCTGGGGAGATCCCTCCCAGGACCTTTCCCACTTTCGCGTGCCCACAACCACCCTCTGGAAAACAGACCACCGCCTTTCCCCTGGGGATCAAAACCGCATGATGCGCGCTTATCAGTCCGTCATCCGGGATCCCCATTTGCGGGACACCATCCCGGACCGCACCCGACTGCGCGACCCATTCAACTGTCTGCGGGGGGTGTCCTGGTGCGCAATGGCCTGGGTGCAGTACCAGCGCGGAGACCACCTCCTGAAAAACGAGGATACCTTTCGCAAGCTGTCCCTGTACACCGATCTTGCCTTCGTGCGCAGCCTCTTCGATCCATACATGCAAGGAGGATCGCACTGATACCTACCCCAACACAATCCGGCGCCGACCTCATCCACCACCAGTTCTGATGGATCATTACGCGCCCAGCGTCGGGGGAAACGATTGCCCTTCAGACCATGAGAAAAATCTGCGACCAGGCTTCTTCTCCCATCATACCGGATACCCCTTGACATTAACCTTGCGTCAGGGTGGATACTCTCCCTATGAACGCACCTGAAGCCCAAAAAACCTACCGGTTGGGCGAACTGTAGTTAAGCAATGAAGAATTTCGCGCTTTTTATGATCGCTTTGCCCCCGGCCTGGCCGTTTTCAGGCAAAAAGCCATGACCCACTACGCCCAAACCAACCTTTCCGATTCCTGATGGCTTGTTCTAGCATATCAAGAAAGAAACTCCCCGGGATACTGCACATCCGGGGAGTTGCCTTTTAAGAAAGCGCATAATATCAACGTGCGCCTTCAGTATTTTTCGCAGGATGTTTAGAAGGGATTTTCAACCCCATAGAATTTATACACCGTGGTGACCATGCCAAAATCCTTTGGGTCCGGCCAGTTATCCTTGTCAAATCCGGGCGCTTTTTCGAGGGTTTCCCGATCAATGTTCAGACGGAAACACTCCTCCTCCATGTCCACCCGCAATGATGCCCATGGAATGGCAAATAGTTTGTCTCCCAGGCCCAGAAAACCGCCAAAGGAAATGACTGCATAAACGATGCAGCCGGTGTCCAGATCAATCATCAGGTCTTCAACTGTTCCGAGATCTTCCCCTTCGGAATTGCGAACAGAATCGCCAACCAGTGTTGTGGACGATAGCGCACCTAATCGAACCGTTTCATTATCCATCATCATGTTATCTCCTGTTATTTATTAGTGAATGTAATCTAACGATATCAGGGAAAACTATTTTGTAAGGTCTAGCATAGGTTGATTAAGGTAACGGAATCAGTCAGGGAGGTTGGAAAAACGTTAAGCCGTCAGCCACCATGATTCAAGAAAGCACTACATCATCATTTAAATTCCCATCGAAGGCTGCCATTTCACCCCGGATTTCATGGTAAGATAGTTTCATAACGTCTCGTTATTCTCCGGGAAACCATGACACAACAAAAAATCATCCTCGACTGCGACAACACCATGGGCCTGCCCCTGAAGGAAGTGGACGACGGTCTGACGCTGCTCTACCTCCTGGGACGGTCGGAACTGGACATTCTGGGCATCACCACCACCTTTGGCAATGGCGCTATTGAGGAGGTTTACCCGCAGACCCAGCGTCTGGCCCAATCCCTCGGGCTGCGCCTGCCCGTCTGGAGGGGTGAAGGCGCCCGTCATCAGGATCCCAACACCCCGGCCGCACGCTTCCTGGTGGACGCCGTCCAGCAGTACCCAGGGGAGATCACCCTCCTCGCCACGGGACCCCTGGGAAATCTTGCCGCCGCCGCCAAACTGGACCCGGATTTTTTCGCCCATGTCCGGGAGGTGGTGACCATGGGTGGGTATATCCAACCGATGAAACTGGGCTATCGAAACCTGGCAGAGTTGAACTTTTCCTGTAATCCCGAGGCTGCCTGCACCGTTCTTCACGCGCCACCGCCAATCACCGTGATGTCCGGGCAGGCCTGTTTGGATGCTCCCTTCACCCTCCGACAAATCAACCGGATTGATTACTGGCCGGGTCGCTTCAAATGGTTGCTGCGGCACTGGCTGGTGTCCTTTGGGCTCTTCTGTGGCGTCGCCGAGTTTTATCTCTGGGACCTGCTGCCAGCGGTTTATCTGACCGATCCGGACCTTTTCTCCAATGCGCCTTTTTCACTGACCTCGGACATCCAGGAACTGGAAACGGGGCATCTGGAAGCCGGAACAGGTCAAGAAGCAACCATCATCAACCTTCCGGATGGCATTCAGAACAGGGATCGTTTTTATGATATTTTGGACACCGCCTGGCGCGAGGCCGCCAGGAAATACCCCATTGAAGATATTTTAAGAGAGCAAAGGATACCGGACGATTGAATGCGGGCCTTTTCATAGCCTGATTACCCCATCCTCCAGTCTCTTACTAAAAATCAATCCATAGTAAAATCAAACCATGTCAGATCCCTGTTTAAAGGTTGAAGAAAACAGTTTAATCTCTGTGATCATCCCCACTCTCAATGAAGAAAATCACATCACCGCCTGCTTACAGGCAGCCCGTCAGAGCTATGCAGCCGATGCAGTCGAAATCATCGTCGTGGATGGAGGCAGCACGGATGCCACCCTGGACAACATCACCCCGGACTGCACTCTGCTCCAGACACAGCCCGGCCGGGGCAGACAGATGAACATCGGCGCCCGGCATTCCAACGGGAAGGTATTGGTGTTCTGTCATGGGGATACCCGGCTGCCCGACGGATGGCGCCGCGCGGTCATTGAAGCCCTGAACCGCCCGGGGGTTTCCGGGGGCACCTTTCAGACCCGGATGGAACCCGCCCGGGGAATCCTAAAATGGCGCAATAGCTGGCGGATGCCCGCGGACTGGCGCTTCATGTATGGAGACCAGTGCCAGTTCATGCGCCGAACCACCTTCGAAGCCATCAGGGGATTCCCGGAAATACCCCTGATGGAGGATGTGGAGATGTCACGGGCTCTGAATCGAACCGGCAGGGTGGTGCGCATCAACCTCCGGGCTGTCACCTCCAGCCGGCGACTTCTGGAAAAAGGCATTCTCCGCCAGACCCTCGGAAATGTCTGGCGGATGGTGCGGTATCTCTACCTGAAGACCACACCCGAAGCCCTGGCTGCAACCTACCGCTCCAGCAGGGAAGAGGCCGAATGAGGGAACACCTGATTCTCTTTGCCAGAAGCCCTTTCAGCCCCGGCGTTAAAACCCGCTTGGCCCGGGGCCTGGGCGGCAGCGCAGCCCGGGGCATTTATGCCCGACTCCTCTACCAGACCCTTTTCCGCCTTCTGGAGGGACGACAGCCGCACGTAAAAATCACCCTGAGCCTGGCAGACGGGAAGGGCCTGCCCTTTTTCAAGGAGGCGTTTCCCGAACTCCGGGTGACTCATCAATGCGCGGGAAGCCTTGGCGTTCGGATGCACGCAGCGCTGAAAGAGGCCTTTGATGATGGCGCGGAAAAATCCGTCCTCATCGGATCCGACCTGCCGGAAATGCATTACCCCCTCATCAGAAAGGCCTTCGACCAAATTGACCCAACCACCATTGTCCTTGGACCCGCGGAAGATGGCGGTTTCTACCTGATCGGCGTCCCCGCATTCCCCGGTTCGGAAATCTTTGGCGGCATCCCCTGGAGCACCCCCAACGTCCTGTCCCGGTTGGTGGAAAACATCCAACAGTCTGGCTACCAAAGCAGCCTGCTGGCCACCCAGCGGGACATTGACCACGCCGCTGACTGGCACGCCTGGCAGGCTCGCATGCAACATCATCGTTGAGGACAACCTCAGAGCAGCCTTCATAACGCTTCCCGGGGAGAGGCAAACGGAGATGAACAACGGAAAAGAGAGCCATCCAAACAAACAACCCTTATTGGTAACCGCGAATGGAGACCCCATGAAAGAGAAAAAAGACAACAGTAAATGGCTGCAGATCGGGATGCTGGTCCTGATCCTGGCAATATTCGGCCTGGCAACCTGGTATTACTTCACCCTGTATGATCGCTTCAATGTGGATAATTTACACAGCTTCATTTCCGGTTTTGGGGTTTGGGCGCCGGTGGCCTTTTTTCTGATCTACCTGATCAGCTCCCCGATCCCCTTCATCGCGCCGGTGATCTCGGCCGTCGGAGGGCTCCTTTTTGGAGCTCTGCCCGGAACCCTCCTGTCCATGGTGGCTGCCACAACCTCAGCCTTCATTCCCTTTTACCTGGCCCGTTCCCTGGGCCGTGAGTGGGTCGAAAAGCGGATCAAAAATGAAAAACTTCAAGAGGCCTATGAAAAATCGGAGGGCAAAGGTGGATTTCTCTTCGTGCTGCTCATGCGCCTGATCCCCGTGCTACCCTGGGAGGTGCAGAATTATGTGGCCGGCCTGACCAAGGTCAAAATTCCGGTGTTCATCTTCGGCACCCTCCTTGGCATCATTCCGGGAACCTTTTCCCTGGCTTTCCTCGGGGATGCCATTCAGGACCCGACCTCGTGGGAGTTCTTCGCAGCCCTGGGCCTGAAAATCGTCACCGCCCTGGTCCCTGCCGTCTACCTCTTCATCAAGAACCGCCTGAAAAAAAAGCGGGAGGCTCAGGAAAACGAACAGGAGGCCGCAGATGAGATGGCCCAGTGATGCCTACGATGCCAGTTTGCACAGGGTGGTGGATTTCGGCCTTGACAACTGCATCGGAGCCAACGAATGCATGGAAGTCTGCCCCGTGAATCGTCTGGGCATTGATCAACGCGAGCTGGATTCAGTGCTGGTTTCCGGCAGGTGGACAGAGCGAGTCCAAACCTTTGCTCAGGAATGCATCCAGTGCGGCGACTGCACCTTGGCCTGTCCCGCAGAAGTCAATCGGGACCAGATGGTGCTGGCCCTCAAGACAATGCTGCCAGAGATCCCCAAGCCCTGGAAGCGTTATTACAGCATCAAAGGGCGCAGGGACCGTGATTGGTTGATCAGTCTGTACAATCTTGTCATGCGGGTTCTTTCAGGGCCCCTGGGAAAATACATTGATAAACGCCCCCTGGAACAGAAAGGCTTGCTTTTTTATTTCGGATGCTATGTGTTCAGTCCCTCCAAAGCCCCTCAAGCGACCCTGAAGCTGGCCGACCGAATCGGACTCGACTATGAAGTGCTGGCTGGCCTGCGCTCCTGCTGCGGCTGGCCCCAATACCTGACGGGAGAAACCGGATACGGGCAGGGTATGATCGAATACCTGGATGAACTGATCAGCGAAGCAAACCCAAAAACCATTGTGACTGGCTGCGCAGAGTGCTATGCAGCCCTGCTTCGCCTTAAGAAAAAAACCAGCGCTGCCTGGGAGGCCCTGACCACTCCCGAATGGCTCCTGGGCCACGCTGGAAAACTTGCCTGGAAGAAGTTTCCAGAACCCATCGGGATCCACGATTCCTGCCACGTCTCAAAAAAGACCGGCAAGCCAAACCCGGCCCGGGAGCTGCTTTCCCTGATGGCGGATCGGGTGGAACTGTATGAAACCCCGGAAGACTGCCTTTGCTGTGGTTATTACAATATCCATGTCAACGAAGCGTTGAACCGGGACCTGCATCAAAAGAAATTGGATCACCTGGCGGCTGCAGGGGGAGAGGCCATGGCTGTGGAGTGCGTCACCTGCTGGGAGGCCTTCCATAAATCCTTCAAAGAAGCCCGGGTGCCGTTATGGGAAATGATGGTGGCCGCAGAAGAGGCCACCCGTCCCAGGGAGGATTGACATGAGCGCCAAACACCTGATCATCATCGGCAACGGCATCGCCGGAATATCGGCCCTGCAGGAAGCGCGGCAAAGGGATCCGGAAGCCCGAATCACCCTGATTGGAAACGAGGACAGTCCCTATTATTACCGCGCCTCCCTGACGGAATGGATCACAGGAGACCTGACGGATGAAAGCATCCTCGCCCGCACCCCGGATTTTTATCAAAACCTCCATATCGAGACAATTCACGGTCGGGTAGAACGGGTTTCCCCGGAAGAAAAAACCCTCCGAATATCCAACGGTCCGGAGATCCCCTATGATTCCCTGTGCCTGGCCACAGGCGCTCAGGCCAGGAAAATCCCTTTGGAGGGCCTGGCAGAGAAGCATATCCACACCTACCGGACCCTGGAGGACGCCAGACGCCTCAAAGACGCCATTCAAACAAAGACCCGGGTGCTGATCATCGGCGGCGGCATCCTTGGCCTGGAGCTGGCAGGTGGACTGGCCAGGATGGGGGTTGAAAATGTGGCCCTGGTTCAGATCCTGGACTATCTGGGCGGCCCCGTGCTGGACAAACCCGCCGCCCGTTGGCTGGAGGACCGCATCCAGCAGGATGGGTATGCCATCTTTCTGGAAGACACAGTAGACCATATTGCCAGTGCAACCGCCCATCTCAAAAGCGGGGCAACCTGGGATTTCGATCTGCTGGTCGAATCTGTAGGCGTCAGTCCGGTCTTCCCGGATGTGCCCGGCCTTGAAACAGGTCGGGGGGTGCGGATTGACGACCACGGGCGCACCAATCTTCCCGATATCTTCGCCTGTGGAGATTGCACGGAAACCCATGACGAGAAAACCGAACAATGGATCGGCACCCGCATCTGGTACGATTGCGCCCGGCAGGGCCGCGCCGCCGGGGCCGCAATGGTGGGCGCAGAAAACCCCTATCGTAAAACCACCTTCTTCAACTGCTCCCTGGTCTACAACGACCGGTACAGCTACATCGGCGATCCACACGGAGAAACCGGTGAGGTTATCCGCTTTCAGACTCAGGAAAGCCTCCGGAAATTCCGCTTGTCGGACGGCCGGCTGGTCGGCGCCCTGCTGATCAACAACCGGCGGGGGACCAATGCTATTTATCACGCCATCGGCAGGGACCTTTCCGGATTTGGACAGGACCTGGCCCACCCCGATTTTGACTGGAACGCTCTGACCGGAAGGGATTGGGACTACTGGTTTTATTAGACTCCTGCCCATCCCGAAGAAAGCCTAATGACAATTATCCGTCCCACCCCGGCTCCTGTTGGGTGGAGGGTGTCATTTCCCTTTCCTGTCTGCATGCCATCGCCCTGAAATGCATCTCCCCAACATGGAAATGACTCTGTAATTCACATCGCCGAAGTGAAACTATCAGCGGCTGCCCGAATGGTCACGGGCAGCCGCCTGTTTTGCTCAAACCGTGTTGACCGGGAGGCCAGGTTGACTTGGCTAGTTTGCCAGGGCTTTTTCCAGCTTTTGCCTGCCGGCTTCCATCCGCCGGAGGGTTTCCTCCTTGCCAAGAACCTCCGCCAAAGCGGTTGCACCGCCGGGGGTGGTGGACACCCCGGAAAGCGCCGTGCGGATCGGCCACATCACCGTGCCGGTTTTGATATCCTGGTCCTTGGCAAAATCCTTGAGAGCCAGATAAAGATGCTGATTGTCCCACACCCCCAGGTCCTGCAGCAGGGGGCGGGTCTCCTCCAGAATCATCAGGCTGGTTTCCGGATCACACTTGGATTTTTTGTGCCGGTACATCTCCACATCATATTCCGGCACTCTGACAAAGAAGGCCACCATCTCTGGAATATCACTCAGTTTCTCCGTGCGCACCTGAAGCAATTCGCTGATTTTGCGTGTGTCATAGGCTTCCAGGCTCTCAGGGTAGTAGGCGGCTGCCAGCGCATGGAATGCATCCGAAGACAGGGCGCGGATATGCTCGCCGTTTAACCAGGTGAGTTTATCGTAGGAAAAGGCCGCGCTGGATTTGTTGATCCGGTCCACGCTGAAGACCTTCTCCAGTTCGGAGAGGGTAAAGAATTCCTGATCGTTTCCCGGGCTCCACCCCAGCAGGGCGATATAGTTGATGATCGCCTCCGGAAGATAGCCCATCCCCACCAGATCCTCAAAGGAAGGATCCCCGAGACGTTTGCTGAATTTGGAGCCATCGTCTTTGATAATCAGCGGAAGGTGCACATATTCGGGAATCTCCCAGCCAAAGCTCTGGTACAGCAGGTTGTATTTGGGCGTGGAGGAGAGATATTCCTGACCGCGCATCACATGGGTGATACCCATGAGATGGTCGTCCACCACGTTGGCAAAATTGTAGGTGGGGAACCCATCCGACTTGAGTAGAATCTGATCATCCAGTTGTGTGTTTTCCACTGTGATCTCACCGTAAACATGATCCACAAAGGTGGTGGTGCCCTCATCGGGGATGCGCTGGCGGATCACAAATCGCGCGCCGGCATCAAGCCGGGATTGGATCTCCGCAGGGGTCAACCTGCGGCAGGGGTCACGTCGGTTGGGAGCATCCCCATCTTCGGGTTGATCAGTTTTTTTGCAAAAACAGCGATAAGCATCCCCATTTTCCAGGAGGATCCTGGCGTATTTTTCATAGAGGGGAAGGCGTTCCGATTGGACATAGGGGCCGAAACCGCCGTCCCTATCCGGTCCTTCGTCATATTCCAAACCAGCCATTTCCAGGCTTTGATAAATTGCGGCCACTGTTTCAGGCTGATTGCGCTCCTGGTCTGTGTCCTCGATCCGCAGGATAAAAATGCCATCATGCCGCCGCGCGGTCAGATAGGCATAGAGGGCCGTGCGGAGGTTGCCGATGTGCATATACCCCGTGGGGCTGGGGGCAAATCGTGTTCGTACCATTCCGTTTGTAACCTTTCCTTCTGGTTCTTTTTTGCATCACCATCCTACCACAAATCCCTCCGGGATTGGGAAGGATCCGGCCGGGAGGCTGGCTTGCTTCATCGCCGGTGGGGGGAATGCAGTTCGCTAGACCACCTCCAGATCCGCCATCCCGGGCAGCTCCGGGAAGGTGGCGTGGGGTTCCCGTTGATACCAGAACACCACCGAGGCGATGTCATCCGACCGCTGGAGATAGCGTTGTTTATTCACCGCCCGCCAGCCCAGATCCTGGATCGTCACCCGCAGATCCTTCTGAAAACGCACCGGATCGCGCACATGCCAGCGGTATAGTCCAAAACGGGTTTGGCTTTCCATCAACCCATCCGGCTGGATAACCTGGGGCATACCCTGATACGGCGCGCTGTAGATGCCGTATTGCTGCGTTTCCCCCTCCCCTTCCACAAAAGCCCAGGCGCCGCCGAAGTAATCTTCCGTGCCGGTGCCGCAGATGGTTGGAAAATCCGTATCCCCATCCAGATAAAATTTTATTTCCCCTTCACCCCACCAACCGGTTTGATTAACGCCCCAGGCCATATAGGTGCCGACATAATGACCCTGGCCGTGCACCCCATCCACAAGGACATACACCTCTCCCTTGGGAACCGGGTTGGTGCGCCGCCATTGCGCATGGAAGGTTCCGAGATCATCAGGCACATCCGTGAGGGCGTAGGAGATCTGATAAAAAAAATGATTGATCTTTTCGGGGCCAATATTTTCAAGGGTCACCCGGGCGCGGGCATGGAAGGGCATCTCCCAATAGCTGTTAAAACCACCCCGGGGATTGACCGCCACCGGCAGAGAGGTCACCCGGCAGGGTTTCGTCCATCCGCAGCAGAAAAAATCGCCGTAAGGAACAGCAATGGAGGGGGTTTCTTCCCCATCCCAATAGACGCGCAGTATCAGAGAACGCCAATACTCTGGTGCGGCAGTGAACCACATATGCTGAATCGCACCGGGACCCGCAATTTCTGCCAGGGTCGCCGTTTGTCCAGCTTCAATGTCAATGCAAGGCGACACCTTCCAACCCTGGCCCAGGTCCTCAGCCGCCCGGGACCATTCCGGCCCCGTTTTTGCCATCCCACCCCGGCCCTTTTCTCCGCTCTTATTTTCAGCGCTGATAGAGCGGGTGCTGGCATCGGAAAGTCGCGCCAGATTTCCAAGATTCAAACCAAGTCCATTAAACGTCATGGGACAACCTCCTGATCCAATTGGGGAACAGCATAGACCTTAACCCCTCCTTGCTCAAACACCACCGGAAGGTTCTGGTCAAACTTGTTGGGATTGACCGCGTAGGTGCTCCACTCAAGGGCGCCTACATAAATGTACCGAATAGAATACTGCTCAATGACGGCCTCCGCCGTCTGCCACTGTGGAGTTTCATACAGCGTGCGAATATCCATCTCACGGCTGCCCACCTCCTCGTAACCGCCGCGCCACTGCCCTTCATGACCGGGCCACCCCAACACCGTTGGCTGTCCGGAAAGGGTCGCCACCCGGGCATAGCCCGTGTACTGGCCGCCAACAGCTTCCGCCACCACCCCATCCGGGGCGTTTGCCAGCCACGCGATGGCTGCCGCTTCATTTGGCTGGTAGCGTTCGAGGTAGCCCCCTGCATCCAGGGTAAATCCATCGGGAGGCTGAAAGCCATTGGTCTTGCTCGGAAAGGCCAGGACAGGATATACCAGCCCCAGGAGGATGAAAACCCCCACCAGGATTCGCGCAATCCAGCCCCCCCGGCGAAACAGGACACCCGCAGCGAAGGCTGCAGCCAGGGACCACAGCATCCAGGCCTGATAATAGAACTTAAAAATGGTGTTCATCCGGGCCCCAAAGTTATCCCGCAGGTACACAAACTCAGGCCCCAGAACCATCACCCCGCCCAAGACAACCATGAGCAGGACCATGGGCAATGGAACGGTCTTACGGTCTTCCGTGTCCCTGGCGGCCATGCCAACCAGGTAGGCAAAGCCAAGCAGGAGCAGGAGAATCAGGGTCAGCAGGCCGGCGCTGTAGGTCAGGCGATGCAGGAGTGCAGCCGAAAAGAAATCCAGGAACCCGGTTTTTCCCTGGGAAGCCATGATGAACTGCCCCCCCTCCGTTTGGCCCCAGGCGAAGCCCAGACGGATCCACAACGAAAGCAGCACAAACAACCCGCCAAACACAATCCCCGCGCCCCACCCCCAGGCTCCCCGGTATTTCTTCCGCATAAGATAAATGAAAAACAAAAACAGAGGAACAAACAGGCTGCCAAACATCAACCAGAGATAGAGCCCGCGGGTCGGATAAAGCATGTTCGGCAAAATGCCCCCCGCCTGGGACTGGAATCCGATGAAAAAGGGCAGGTACAGCAGGAGGGAAACGACTCCCAGAGGAAACGCCAGAAGGAAGATCTCCCACAAACGCTTCCAATCCCAGCCCCGAACCTGGATGCGCCGCAGGAGAAAGGCCCCAACCACCAAAGCGAAAAACACCGGCAGATCCCAGGTATTTAAAAATGAGATGCCTCCCAGAATAACGGCCCCCAGGGCAAAGACATCCCAGCGGTACGGAAGGAGGCGGAAGCCCTCTATTTTTTCCCGATCCATACCTCCCAGATAGATATTCACTGCCAGGCCAATCAGGAGCATCACGAAGGGCATTACCAGGACATGGGGATGCAGATCCCCCAGGACGAAGGAAAAGGCCGGGAATTCATCAATGGGGGAGAGACCGCTGACATTGCCAAGAAGATCAATATCCTGGATCACCCGGGAGGCCTGCCACCACCACCAGAACCGCTGGGGGATCAGGCTGAGGGGTGCAGGTGGAGGGACGGTCAGTTCAGGAATTTTGATCCAGTTCCAGAAGGCGGAGGTGTCGTTTCCGGACTGCCAGCCAACCCCGGCCTGATGAAGCATTTCCAGAAGGACTTCCAGGTTGGAAACAAAGAGGACAAATATGGGACCCAGCAGGGCCCAGGCCAAATGATTGAGACGCTCTTCGAGGGATTTGCCATATGCGGCCAGCAAATTATAGAGCACCCCATACGCGCCTCCAGCGCTCAGGCTGAAAACGACGGCCAGCATGAGGTTAAAAGCCACCCCGCCTTCAGTAAAGGTCACCTTGGCCAGCATGGCTGCCAGGATATATCCAAAATGATAATATGAAATGGCATAGCCGGAGAGCCAGGGGTCCTGCGGGGGAAAGGTCTTGGAATTCAGGATGGCATTGATGAAGGCCAACTCCATGGGCTTTTCCGTGCCTGTGGCATCAGGATCCGCTCCCCGCACCAGAATCATGAAGGCAAATCCCACCAGGATAACCAGCTCTACCGTCAGGATCAGCCGCCAGTTTTCCCGGACCCAAACCAGGATCTCAGCCCGTTGGCGCCAGCCTGCCCAAAGGCTGAGAGCAGCCACAAGCACCAGAGCCAGGAACACCGCCCCGGGCTGGTTCTGCAAGATCCCCAGAACGGCTGACTGCCAGAAAACAAATCCCCATAGAAGCAATCCCAGAGGACGGCTGAAACTGTATCCGCGGTCCGCCAGCCGGGAAAACATCCGAAAGGTCAGGGGGAAGGTCAGCCATCCCAGGAGCATAAGAAGAAGATACCAAAAAATGAGGCGCAGGAACATAGACTACTCCTTAAAATCGCCAGGCCGGGCAGTGGTGGAAAAGGCCGGGGCGTGGGCGTCTTTCACTGGATTGGCAGGGCCGTCAGCCCGACGCCCGGCGGGAGGAATTCACC
>DAOTUG010000001.1:0-56044 GCA_034437335.1 Anaerolineaceae bacterium | reverse complement strand
GGAAAAAATTAAATATTATCAACAAGCTGAAATAAAAACCACTTATCGACTTTGGGAGATATTACCAATATTGGAATTAATTGAAAATGAGATTTATTCATCGAGATTTCAACGAGTGAAATATTTTTTACACATACTTAGAAATCTCAAATCTAAAAAAGTTGATCTGAAAGATACTGGTCTAATAATTGGAAAAATTCAATTAATACAATCCTTTTTGAATGGGCCAGTATTTGGTCAATATCAAGTTATTACTCATAATTGGTATATCAATTATCTTGACCAATTCAAAATTGACATACGCGATGAAAATCGAGAGATTCCAATATCTTCTATTAATGATCGGGTATTTGAGGGTTCTAATCTTTACAAACTGCTTGAAGACTTAAATGATGCTGAGGCCAATATTCAAAGTTTGATAAATGCTCTTTACGAAGTGCAACAAAAAATTTAATCCCCTTTGAAGGTAACCAGCCCCAAAAACAGGTCCAGATAAAAGTGGAGACTCCAATAAAATAGAAGTCTGGATAAATCACTGAAGCCTGGATGGAAAAATACTACGCAACCAGACCCCTTGATGCCTTGCAGGGCTTGCCGCCCTATCAGTAGGCTGCTGAAAACCCATCAAAGTATCAGCTTCCACTTGGTCCGAAAATTGGGGTGTTGACAGGGGTTTTTCTATCAGCCTGGCAGCCCTCGAACCCACAACCTGCCCCCTGTATTGCCGCTTTTGCCGTCTTGAAATCCTGCATCCAGTCGGCTATGCTTGTAAAAACCTCAGATCTTTGGATCTGATTCTCCACGCATTAAGACACAAGGTCCCTTTATCATGGCCGTAAAGGCAAACACGCTAAATGAAGCCAAAAGGACAGGGCGCAAAGCAGGCCCTCGAAAAGCGCTGGGCTTCCCCTGTATTCGTTTCGGGTTCGTTTTTTGATGAAACGAATAGGCTTGCCCATTCTGGCGGCGCCGCGGCAAAATCCGGGCAGCCCCTTCCGATCCGTTTCCTGAGCTTGAAACGTGCACCCTAACAACAAAATCCAACTTTTCATCTCGCAAATCATCAATGGCGTGGCTTGATCATCCGGTATTCGTTTCCGGTTCGTTTTTATGAAACGAATCCGCCAGCCCAGCATGACCTGAGCGCGCAAAAAATGATCCGATTTTCTTGAGGGTTTCAATGGGACGGGAAAACCTGAGATCGCCTGCTCCCTGACTGCCTGATAACCAATACCTGCCATTCACCATCCCCCATTCACTGTTCATCTTAAATCAAAACATGAGCGTGGGGAGGCTCGAACTCCCAACCAATGGCTTAAAAGGCCACTGCTCTACCATTGAGCTACACGCCCATAATCAGGTCATTATTGTAGCACGCCTGGACCTCTCCGTCAACAGGGAAGCGCCTTCCAGCCCGGGTGTGCGGTTGATCTCAATTCGTTTCCTGGATGCTTTCCACCATCAGGTTGAAGCGATCGGTGATGGGCCCTTCCCGTTCCTCATAGGGGAATTCGGCCACAAAATAATAGAAGGCGCTGTCGGTTTCAAAGAAGATCACCGTCAGCAGGACCTCCGAATCGCCGATGAAGACCTTGTGATTGAACCGCTCCATGTCCAATCCGCCCACCTCGAATTTCGTTTGGGAGATCAGCACGGATTCTTCGGTCTGGGACTGGTTGAGGGTCATGCTGCTGCTGACCAGGGCCAGGAAATCCTCTTTGTCAAAATCGGTCAGGGATTTGATCTGGGCCGTCAGGCTCACGCAGTTGTCTTCATATTCGGTTTCCTGATCCTCGGCGCACATGGGGGGCACCAGGGCAATATTCCATTCCCCGGGCCGATCAGGGACGGGTGCGTAATCCACATACCATTCCGGGGGCAGCCGGAAGGTGATATCGAGGGCCGGCTCTTCTTCGATTTGAAAGGCTTTCCAGTCTTCGGTGGGGTTGTTGGCGCAGCCCGCCAACAGCAGGGCAATCAGCAGGCTGATGAATGTGAGTCGGTGTGTTTTTTTCATGGGCTCCTCGGTCCTATTTGACGATCTCCGGATAGTGCGATTATTATAATATCAAATGGCCTGGCTGTTCTTTTTCCATGGGCCAGGCTGATTAATACTGGAACTGGCGCATCTTGTCAACTGTGATGACGGATTCCCGGGTGCGCTGGGTATGTTCAAGGAGGTACTGTTGGCAGTCTTAAACCATATTGACAGTGAAGCATTTCATGACCAGGTGCTTGAGTCGGCGATGCCGGTGTTGGTGGAGTTTGGCGCGCCCTGGTGCGGCCCCTGCAAGATGTTGGAGCCTGTGCTGGCGGAGCTGGCGGAGGAGTATGCCGGGCGGGTGGCGTTTTTCAGCGTCAATGTGGATCAGGCCCCCGACCTGGCCGCTGACTATGGGGTGATGGGGGTGCCCACGGTGCTCCTCTTTCGCCAGGGCGAGGTGGAAGAACGGATCACCGGTTACCGCCCGAAAAAAATCTTGGTGAGGACATTTTTTAAGGACCTCTGAAAATGTTCAGAGGATTATTCAATGGTTTGATGGGAAGGTTTCATGAAGAAAATGGATGCAGGTAATAAGACGGAAAAAGCCTATGGCCTTTGGCCGAGTGCCATCACGCCGCAGTTGATCGGCGCGGCCATCCGGCTGAGCGACCCCCAATGGGACAGCGACGGCCAAGCCCTGGTCTGGAAGGAGGGACGGTCCGGCCAGGGCGTCCTGATGGCCCAGCCCCTGGGGGAGGCGCCCTATCGGATCTCGGGGGAAAAGAACGTCCGGGGCGGCGTGGGCTATGGCGGCGGGGATTTCACCGTGCACGATGGGCTGGTGGTGTTTGCCGCCAAAGACGGACGGCTCTACAGACGCCCCCTGGGTTACGGTCAGCCCCAGGCGATCACGCCGGCCTACGGGAGCGTGGCCGCGCCCCAGCTTTCACCCGACGGACGCTGGGTGGCCTTTGTCCACACTTATGAGGGCAGGGATGTGCTGGGTCTGGTGGATGCGGCCGGGCGGCATTGGCCCAGGAAATTGGCGGAAGGGGCGGATTTTTATATGCAGCCCGCCTGGCATCCCTCCGGGAAGCTTCTGGCCTGGGTGGATTGGGACCATCCCAATATGCCCTGGGATGGCACCCGTCTGATGGTGGGGAATTTGGGCGCCGAATTTCCCGAATTGGTCTCTGCGCAGCATCTGGCGGGAAACGCAGACACGCCGATCCTGCAGCCGACTTTCTCCCCCGACGGGCATCACCTGAGTTATATTCAAAACCTGGGCGAGTGGGATCAGTTGGTGCTCCGGGATCTGGAGGACGGTCAGGAGCGCATTTTGGTGGAGGGAGCTGCCCTGTTGAAACCCGCCTGGATTCAGGGGGTGTGTGTGCAGGCCTGGTCCCCGGACGGGGAATCCATTTATTACCTGGAGACCGAATCTGGCCTGACAACCCTCAAGCGGGTTTCCCTGGCGGATGGGCAAGTTGAACCGATTGATATGCACCCCTATACCAGCCTGAGTCAGCCCTCAGTCAGCCCGGATGGCCGGCTGGCTCTGCTGGCAAGCGCTCCAGGCGTTTCCAGCCGGGTGATCTCCTGGAAGGATGGGGAGCAGACGATCCACCAGCGCAGCACCGGGGAATCCATTTCCCCGGAAGCCCTCCCCGCGCCCTATGAGATTTCCTGGACAGCGCCTGACGGGGAGACAGTCTACGGTATCTATTCCCCGCCAACCAGCACCCGCTTTGCAGGGCGCGGCCTGCCCCCGGCCATTGTTCTGATTCATGGCGGGCCGACCAGCCGCGTCAACATCGGGTTCAACCTGGAGGCGGCCTTCTTCACCAGTCGGGGATACGGCTATCTGGAGGTCAATTACCGGGGCAGCACAGGCTACGGACGAAGCTACCGGGAAGCCCTGCGAGGACAGTGGGGACATCTGGATGTGGTGGATGCGGTGGGGGGTGCCCAGGCATTGGTTGATCAGGGGCTGGCTGATCCGGAGCGCCTGGTGATCAAAGGAGGCAGCGCCGGGGGGTACACCGTGCTGAACACGCTCATCCGGCATCCCGGCCGTTTTAAAGCGGGGATCTGCTCCTATGGGGTCAGCAACTTATTCACCCTGGCGATGGATACGCATAAGTTCGAGGCGCGCTACACGGATTCCCTGGTGGGCGCGCTGCCCGATGCGGCGAAAAAATATCGCGCCTGGTCTCCTGTATTTCATGCTGAGAAAATTGAGGATCCGGTGGCGATTTTTCAGGGGGAGGAGGACAAGGTCGTGCCTCCCAGCCAGTCGGAGGAGATCGTGGCAGCCCTGAAAGCCAGGGGCGTTCCCCATGAATATCATCTGTATCCCGGGGAGGGGCATGGTTTTCGCAAAGCAGAAACCCGGGAGGCCTACTATGAGGCTGTCGAGCGTTTCCTCCTGCAATATGTGATCTTTGGTTGATCCTTCGAGGAAACTGCCGCCCCTGCCAAGCCCAGGATGGGATCCGGCAGGGGCGGTTTTCTGCTTTTATCGTCCGCTAGAAAACGGTCTGCATGGCGCAGGTCCAGTTGATTAACCCCAGATCCGCCCCAGAATTCCCCCGACCTGCCGGGCCGCGAAGACTATGAGGGGATTGGCGCGGTGCGGCATGAAGAAGGTGGTCCGGGGGTTGGTCCAGCCCTGGTTCTGCCAGTATTGGTAGTCCAGGGAGTCGGGATCGGCGCGGGACCAGGTATATTGCTGGGTGCGGAAGATCATCAGCGAGAGAAAATTGGGGCGGGATGGTTCATCCCGATGGATGCTCTTGGAAATTTTTCCGGCAATGCGGCGAGCGGGGGCGCTGAATCGCTCCCGGGCCTCCTCCGGGGCCATCCGGGCGCCCATGTTGAAACCCTTGCGGCCGACGAGGTGCGCTCCCCAGGAGAGAAAGGCGCCGGAGAGGGTGTTCAAGGTGGCTGTGGTGGGGCTGCCAGCGGAGGTGGCGATCAGGTAAAAGGATTTCCCATAAAACTGGGGACGGTGGCAGACGTAGGCCAGCCGGTCCACAAGGGTTTTCAAACTTCCGCTCATATCTCCGACATAGACCGGAGACCCGCACAGGATGGCGTCGGCGCGGTCAAAACGGGCCTTGACGGCCAGGAGGTCGTCCTTTTGAGGGCAGTACGTTTCCCCCCGGTCAAAACACAGCCGGCAGCCGCGGCATGGTTTGATCTCGACATCACTGATGTTCAGGCGATCTATGGTCAGGGGCATCCCGGCTTCCCGGGCCCGGTCCGCTATGGCTGTTTCAATCATTTTGATGATGGCAGCAGTGTTGCCGTGTTTGCGGTGGCTGCCGAGGATGGTTAATACCTGCATGATGTTTTCTCCTATTTTAGAATCCCGTGAAGGGTGAAATCGCCCAGGGTTTCGGGGTCCATCCAGGGAAGACCGGTTTCAGTTTGGGGGGAATTGCCAGCCAGGTAGAGCATCATCAGGGTCAGAGTCATTTTTTCCACATCCATGGGCCGAAATGCGCCGGATTCAACGCCTTTGGCCAGGATTTCCCGAGCAAGCAGCTCGAAGAGAGGCTGGTAGGCTTGATATTCGTGCATTTTGAGGTCCATCTCCGGGCCGAAAACGGTGTTCACCGCCACCCGGGCATGGTCCGGATAGGCTGTGACGAAGTCAAAACCCGCCCGGAAAAAGGTTGTCAGCCGGGCCTCTGGTTCGGATTCCGCCAGGACCGCTTTGCGGATGAAGTTCAGCTGCAGCCGGGCGATGCGGGTGATCAGGGCTTGCATCAGGGCTTCCTTGCTGGGGAAGTAGTTGTAGATGGTGCCCCTGGCAAAGCCGGCCGCGGTGGAGATATGATTCACATTCCCGGCCTGATAGCCTGCATCGGCGAACTCCCGGGCGGCTGCTTCCAGAAATTTTTCCCTGGTTTCTTCCTGGATGCGAACTTTTTTTGACTTTTTTAATCGGGCCATGGTTCGCTCTCCTCTATTATAGGTGGGCACTCACCCATATTATTGCGTGCGGATGGATTTGTCAAGATGGATCGCCGGATTAAGGCAGCAGAAACTGCCTGCAGAAAGGGTACGGCTGGGCGCCAGACCACCGGCCCCTAATTCGGAAAGTTGAAAAGTGCGTTCTTATTTTCACGGGCGTTGTTCTCCGGGGGATGGGAAGACGCTAATCTTCGGGAGGTGAAGCGTGTATAATACGGATGGGTTGACCTTCATTGATATGGACGCGAGAGAAAAATGAGACAAGAACTGAACCGTCGGTGGGTGCTTCCTTTAGTGGCTTTGCTGGCTTTCGTCGGAGCAGCCCTGGCCTGCGCGCCCTGGCAACGGGTGCCGCCTCCGGGAGAGGGTGAAAAGGCGGAGGCTGGATTTCGCGTCTGTCAGCCGGTCATTGAGGCCCTGGCAGCGTATGAAGCGGATCTGGGAATCTATCCAGATTCCCTGGACGCCCTCTCGCCAGACTATCTGGAGAACATTCCCGAAACTGTGAATGACCTGCCCATCAATTACCAGCAGGAGGGGGCTTCCTATACCCTGAGCTTTTCATACGAAGGCCCGGGGATGAACCGCTGCAGCTACACCCCGGAGGAAAAATGGGATTGCTTTGGCTATTATTGAGGTCTTTCTGTGGTGTATGATGGGTTTTCTTCGATGATTCGCCATGGTCTCCGCGGCCTGGCCCTCCTGGCGGCTGGCCTTGCCCTGCTGGCGCTCCAGCCTCTGGGAGCTGCCGGGGTGGGGGTGCATGCTGCCTGGGTTGACCCTCTGGTTTTGCATATCCTGGAAACCGAGTCCCAGGTGGATGTTCTGGTGGTGCTGAAGGATCAGGCTGATCTCTCCGGCGCGGGAGACCTCGGACGTTCCTGGGATGCCCGTGGGGTTTGGGTTGTGAACCGGCTCCAGGCTGTCAGCAGCGAATCCCAGGAATCCTTGACGGATCTGCTGGAAGCTGCCGGGGTTGCCTATCGCTCCTATTGGATTGTCAATCTGCTGGCCCTCCGGGCCGATGAGGACCTCCTCGCCAGCCTTGCGCGGCATCCCGACGTGGCCCGGATTGTCTTCAATGCCCCCATCGAGACTGATCTGGGATGGGTGGATGCTCCCTCTGTCAGTGGGTCTGTGGCTCGGGGGATTGAACACAACGTGGACCAGATCAACGCCCCGGCCCTGTGGACCTTGGGCGTGCGGGGGGCGGGGGTTGTCATTGGCATCGCAGATACGGGGGTCAGTTGGGCGCATTCAGCCCTGCAGGATCAGTATGCCGGTTGGGATGGCGTTGTTGCCAATCATGATACGCACTGGTGGGACGCCATCCATGATGATGCGATTGGCCCGGGCGTCAATGAATGCGGGATCAACCTGCAAGCGCCCTGTGATGATTATGGGCACGGCACCCATGTGGCCGGGATTGCTGTGGGCGATGACGGTGTTGGGAATCAGATCGGTGTGGCGCCCGACGCGAAATGGATCGCCTGCCGCAACATGGACAGCGGGGTTGGCACCCCGGCCACCTATATTGAGTGTTATCAGTTCTTCCTGGCCCCCACCGACCTGAATGGCGAAAATCCGAACCCGGCCCTGCGGCCCCACATCGTCAACAGCTCCTTTGCTTGCCCGCCTGCAGAGGGCTGCACAGCTGGGGATGAGCTTCAGGGGGCGGTGGAAGCCCTCCGCGCCGCTGGGATTTTCATGGCGACCTCCGCAGGGAATGGGGGACCGGCCTGCGGATCTATTAATACCCCACCGGCCCTGGAGATGGGCGCCTACACTGTCGGCGCGGTGGATGGGTTTGATCTGATTGCCGGATTCAGCAGCCGGGGCCCGGTGGACCTGGCCGGGGGATGGGGCATGAAACCGGATTTGGTCGCTCCGGGGTCCCACATCCGCTCCAGTTTTACCCAGGATGGGAGTCCACCTATTCACACCTACACGTTTAAAAGCGGCACCTCCATGGCTGCGCCCCATTCAGCCGGGGGGGTGGCCCTGCTTTGGTCGGCGTTTTCCTCCCTCAGCCGGCAGGTGGCGCAAACCGAATGGCTGTTGGGAATCAGTGCGCATCCCCTGGACTGCAGCGGCATCTGCTGCGCTCCTTCCAGCCCGGGGGATTGGCCGAACACGGTGTATGGCTACGGGCGGTTGGATCTGCTGCAGGCTTATCTATTCTGGGAAAATCAAACCTCCCTGCCGGTGATTTTCAAATACAGTGCGCCCTGACAAGCACAGGAGATATTGATGAACCTGACTCCAATGAACTTTGGCATGGCACGGGCCTATCTCCTTGAGACGGATGGGGGCTTGCTGCTGGTGGATGCGGGCCCGGTCTTTGCGGCCCAACGGATTCTGCGCAGGGTGCGGTCTCTCCCCTCGAAACCTGGCGACCTGCGCTGGGTGGTTGTGACCCATGCCGATGCGGACCACACCGGGGGTCTCTCAAAGCTCAAAGAGGAAACCGGTGCGGAGGTCATGGCCAGCGCAGCGGCTGCCCGGGCCATCCAATCGGGAAAATCCTCCCGGCCGCTGAATCTGCCGGGTTGGGTGCTTTCTCTGCTTAAGCCCATGCTGACCTATCCGCCCGTGATGGTTGATCGCCTCCTGACTGATGGCGAGATCCTCCCCGGTGGGCTGCAGGTCCTGGAGACAAGCGGCCACACCCCCGGACACCTTTCTTTTTTTCAGCCGGAGGCAAAGGCATTGTTCTCGGGGGATTCGGTGCTGCCTCACGGCCAAACCCTGGACCCCTCCACAGGGGCCTTTTGTTGGGATGACAATCTGGCCCGGCAGGCCTTTGACCGGCAGATGGCCCTGAAACCGGATCACATCTACGGGGGACACGGGATCTGGCATCGCGCCCGGTCTTAGGCCCACACGGTAGGTATAGTCATAAAGGATTGGAGAGCAAGATTACGAAGGGGGCGCCTCGTCAGGTTCCACATGAACATAGGCCCGTTCCACCTCCGGGAGGGATTCGACCGATGCGATGACCGCATCGGAAACGCGGTGGACTTCCTCCAGGGGCGCCCGGGAAGGCAGGTTGATGTGCATGTCCACCACGAGTTTTGGGCCGGCATATTCGCTCATCATGTGATGCACTCGCAGGACTCCCTTAACCGAAACGGCCTTGTGGATGATCTTTTCCCGCAATGCCGCATCTGCTCCCGCGCCGGTCAGATAGTTCAGATTTTCCCGCCCCGCTTCAAGGGCCGATTTGAAAATCCACAGGGCTACCAGCAGCCCCGCCAGGGGATCCAGGAAAGGGTGGAGGAAGTTGGTGCCGAGGATGCCCAGGAAGGCTGCCAAGGAGGTCAACACATCGCTGAGGTGGTCTTTGGCCGTGGCCCGCAGGGCCGGGCTGCCGGTTTGTTTGGCCAGCCTGGTGATGGTGAAGAACATAACCGTTTTGAGGGCGGCGCTGACCAGCAAAATGGCGGTGGGAAAATCCAGGGCGATCTGGGATCCGCCGGAGATGAATCGGGCGATGGAACTGCGCAGGGCCTCATATCCCGCGATGCCCATCATGATGGAGACCACCAAGCCCGCCAGGGGTTCAAAACGGGCATGCCCCTGGGGATGGGTGATATCCGGGGGGCGCTGGGCGATCCACAGTCCGAAGACCATTGCAACAGTGTAGATCACATCGGAGATGGAGTTGGCCGTGTCAGCATACAGCGCGATGCTGCCGGAGAGGTAACTTGCCAGGCCTTTTCCGATGGCCAGGAGCAGGTTACCCGCCAGGGTGATGATCAGGG
The DNA here is from genome assembly GCA_034437335.1 of Anaerolineaceae bacterium. Taxonomy (GTDB): domain Bacteria; phylum Chloroflexota; class Anaerolineae; order Anaerolineales; family Anaerolineaceae; genus Brevifilum. The sequence continues at coordinate 46,315 of DAOTUG010000001.1, read as the reverse complement.
CTTTCCGATAGGCCCGGGCACGCTCCGGGTCCGGTTGCATGTTGCGTGTCCACTGCATGGGGGATCCTCGTTGGTGATGTGGGGGCGTTCTACGAAACCTGGGCCCGGCCTCGCAGGTGCGCCACGATGGCAGCTGCGTCCCGGGTTGTTTGGGTGATGGTCTCAAAGCGTCCGGCCTGGATATCCTCTCGCCGGGCCAGCCAGCTCCCTCCACAGGCCAGCACACTGGGCAAGGAGAGATAGCCCGTCAGATTCTCCATGGTGATGCCGCCGGTGGGTATAAAGCGGATGGATTGGAAGGGGCCTGATAGGGCTTGCAGGGCGGCCGGTCCACCCAGGGCTTCGGCGGGGAAAAAATTCAATCCATGAAGGCCTTTTTCTAAGACCCGGGTGATTTCTGTGGGGGTGGCTGCGCCGGGAAAGACCGGCACCTGCTCCTGTAAGCAGTAATCAATGATGAAGGGGCTGAAGCCCGGGGTGACGATGAACTGTGCCCCGGCATCCAGTGCGGCTTTGGCCTGATGCAGGGTCAGCACCATTCCGGCCCCCACCAGAAGATCAGACAGGGCCGATGCGACCCGGCGGATCGCTTCCGTTGCATTCGGTGTCTGGAAGGTGATCTCCATGATGGGAACCCCGCCTTCTTGCAGGGCATGGGCCAGGGGTTCGGCCAGGCCGGTATCTTCCAGGGAAACGATGGGGATCAGCCCGATTTGCTTGAATCTTTCGTGAATCTCCGACATGGTGCGAACTCCTTTTTGTTATCTTTCAGGATTTTTTGGGGTCACGCCTTTGGGCAGGGCCTTTCCCTGCAGACCGGCGATACAATTGTCCACCGCCAGGAGGGCGATTGCATTCCGGGCGGTTCGGGTCGCGCTGCCTACATGGGGAACAATGATGGCATTGGGCAGGTGATAGAGGTCGTGGCCCACGGGCAGGGGCTCCGGGTCGGTGACGTCCAGGGCGGCATAGGCGATTTCGCCGGTGACGAGGGCGGAGACGAGGGCCTCAGTTTTCACGATGGGCCCCCGGGCGGTGTTAATCAGCACCCCTTCCGGTTTCATCTGCTTGAGGGCCCTGGCGTTGATCAGCCCTTCAGTCTCCGGATTGAGGGGGACATGCAGGCTGACGAAATCCGAGGTGTTCAGCAGCGCTTCCAGTGGCAGAGAGACCGCTCCGAATTTCTCTTCCACATCCGGGACGCGGGACCGGCTGTGATACTGGATTTGCATATCAAAGCCTTTGGCACGTCTGGCAACGGCCTGGCCGATGCGGCCCATGCCGATGATTCCCAGGACCGCGCCGTGGACGCGCCTGCCCAAGAGGGTGGTCAGCCCCCAGGTCTTCCAGTGTCCCTCCCGGGCGTAATCAATCGCTTCCCCCAAGCGGCGGGCGGCAGCCAGGAGCAGGGCGAAGGTCAGATCAGCGGTCGCATCCGTGAGAAGATCAGGGGTGTGGCCGACGGGAATGCCCCTGTTTCGGGCGGCTTCCACGTCAATGTTGTCAACACCCACTGCCACCTGGCTGATCACCTTCAAGTTTTGAGCCTGGTCAATCAGGCGTTTATCAATGGGATCCGTCAGAAGGCAAATCAAACCGTCCGCCGTGCGGGTTTTCTCCAGCAGGATGTCATAGGGTGGGGGCGTTTCCTCCGGCCAGTACTCGGCCTGACAGAAAGCGTTCAACTTGGTTTCCGCCTCCGGGGTCAGATGCCGGGTCACAAAGACAGTTGGGGGCATGGCGATAGCTCCTCGAGGTTGTTGTGGATGTGTGTTAATTCATTGTAACCCCAACCACCATGAAAACCCGAATCCCCGGAATGGACTTTCCGGGGATGGGATAGGTGGCTGTGAATGGGAGGGGTCAGGCCAGGACGGACAGCTTGACCGCTGCTACTTTCCGGTAGACCCGCTCTGGCGGGGCGGGTTCCCCGTTCAGCATCAACAACCGGGAGACGGGAATATTGAACAACCGGGCGTTTTCTTCCAGATAGGGCTGGATCAGGTTCCAGTCCGCATCCTCCAGGGGGACAAAATGGCCGCCATTGAGCTGATCCTTGTCCAGTTTCCGGTGGGGATCGCGAACATAGATGGCCCCGCCGGATGCCAGGGAAAAGAGGTTGCCGCCCGGGTAGGGAATGTCCAGATCCCGGATTTCTCCATCCGAGGTGATGGTGACGGCATTCAGGATGGCAAACCCACCGCCGTTCAGGGGGTCGCCGGCCATAAATGATTCCGCCAGATAATCCAGGCAGGTGCCATTGATGACCACCCGGGGGGAGCCGACCGCGTTGATGAGGGGCCGGCCCGCGGCATTGCCCCGCACAAAGGCCTGGCCGCCTTTGGCCCCATAGAGGAAGGTTTGGCCCACGCTGCCGTGCACCACCAGCCGGCCGTTGTTAAGAATCTGGCCGACCTGATCCTGGGCATCATTGTGCACGACGATCTCAGCGCCATCAAGGCCGGAGGCCAGATAGTCGCCGCTGGAGCCGTACACATCAATGCGGATGCCCTGGCTTTTCGGACCCAGACCACAACCACAGAACCGCTGTCCTTTCCAGCCATAAGTGATGAACCGCTTCCATCCCTGGACTGCAGCATCGGCGATGAAACTTCCGGGACCGAAATCCCCCTCCGGGGGAAACTCGTCCACGTTGAGCACCAGAATATCGCCGGGCTGCTGCGGGGGGCGGAGGGCATCCCGATTGGAAAAGTCCAGTGCGCCAAGGGATCCACCATTCAGACGCGGCACGCCATCCAGAAGAGCAGCAATGGCCGCATCCACCTGTCCGAGCAGGTCGGCTTTGCGTTTTGTCCCCGGGTCCCAGGGCCAATCCCGCAGGCGGGTCAGCAGAGAGAGCGCCGGCAGCACCTTTTCCATTCTGGCTGCGGCTGCCGCCTGGAGGCGGTCAAAAAAGCAGGAGAGTTGGTCGGTTTCCCAGTCAGCGATTCCCCCGGCTATCTCCGGCCAGTGGGCATCCAGGTCCATTCCCCCGGATTCCATCCCGGCCAGGGCACGGGACAGGGCTTCCGGCAGGTCGGTTGCGGCTTTGGGCTGTGGTACTGTGCGCGACGTCACACCGTCGGATGCTTCCAGCACATCGCCAAACTTATTTCGGCAGATCAGGCGTGCGACGCGGTCATTTTCTTCTCTATGGACGGTGAAGGAGAAGGCCCCGCCGTCCGTGTGGCTGCCTCCCCGGGCGTTCCAGTAGCGGTCTGCCACAGCGGGGACCGCCGGAGTTTCCTGGTGGAGGCTCTTCAGGGTGGCGTCAATGGCCTGTTTTTCCGAGGCGATCAGGCCAATCTGCAACTTGCGATCCGGCAACACGGTTTCGGATAGGGCGAAGACCTGGGGCCGGAGCATGGAGGTATCGGTGATCCCCAGAAGCTGGCACCGGTGTTGATCGGGGTGGCTGCGGGCGATGATGAAAAACCAGGGCCCGTCCGGGGAGGCCTGGATATGGGTCTGCTGGATGGCCCGATAGAGAGCTTGTTTCTTCGGGCTGAGGAGGGTGAAATCCCGCTCGGTGGTAGGGGCCAGGGCTTCAATGATGACCTCCAGAGGATAGTCGTAGATGCGGTCCCAGAGATCAAAAAGCAGGGCGCTGACTTCTGTATCCGTGAGAAAGAGGGGGGTGATGTTGCGCTGGCGAAGATAGGTGCAGGTGGCGTGGTAGTTGGCAAAGTCGCCGTTATGCACCAGGGCCTCATTTAACCCGATGAAGGGATGGGCCCCTCCGGGGTGCCAGACCCGACCTTTGGTGGGATACCGCTGGTGGGCGATCCACACATGGGCATGGAGGTCATTCAATTGATAGTAGGCTGCAGCTTCTTCAGCGTAGCCGACGATTTTGAAGACCATCAGATCCCGACCGTGGGAGAGGACAAAGGCTTGTTTTTCTCCCAGGCTGGCATAATAGCGGTTGTTCAGGGCGAAACTGGTCTGGTAGACGAACTCATCCTCCAGCCGCCGGGGGGGAAGGTCGGTTAGGCCGTTCTCCATGGCAAAGGTTTCCAGCCGGTCCGTCCGGGCACGGACGAAATAGCGCCAGACGTCTGGTGGTTTCGTCTCAAGCCCTGGCACCTGTCGAAAATCCGCCAGGGTGGGGACGGGCTCGGCTTTGATCATGTCATAGGCCCGCTGGATGATGTCTTTTTCGACGGAGTCCCGGCTGGCCGGGTCAAGATAGGCGATTTGCAGGAGGGTCGCTTCCCGAAGCACTGCAGGAGAAACGCCCATTTCAGCGGGATCCAATCCCGCTGCGGCGATGCCCCCGCCTTTTCCGTTGCCCCGGTTGTGCATTTGTTTGGCGGCCGGCACCAGGTGAATGCCCTGGACGGGAAAATTGGCTGCCAATCCGACCACGCCGCAGCCGCCCTCTGCAGGGCTCTGGTTGGGCTGGTCAGGGGAGGAAACACGCAGACTCTTGCGGGATTCAAGGAGCTTTTCAATATGATGGGCGTGCAGCATGGTGACTCTCTTCCATTAATCCAGATATTCGAGGAGGTCCGAACGACCCCGAAGCTGGTCAATCCGGTCCATCCCGAGTTGCCGCAGAATGTAGGCCAACTGTATGCGCCAGGATTGATACAGGTTGGCGATCCGTTTTGCGCCTTCCTTGGGATCAATCAGTTTGGACAATTCGGGGTCGGTGGTGGTGATTCCAAAGGGACAGCCTTTATCCTTTTCACAGGTTCCAAGGCGAAGGCAGCCCAGGGCGACCAGATCGGCCGTGCCAATGACGCAACCGTCCGCGCCCATGGCGATGGCCTTGGCTACGTCCCAGGCGGTGCGCACGCCGCCGGATGCCATTAGAATGACCTGGTCCCGGATGCCCTCCTGTTCCAGGAAGCGGTGCACCCGGGAGATGGCAAATTCGATCGGCATGGCGATGTTTTTCTTGGCGATCTCCGGGGCGGCCCCTGTCCCACCGTAGGTGCCGTCGAGGTGAATGATGTGGGCGCCGGCATAGTAGGAACCAACGGCCACCATGTCCACATCGGTCGGGGTGGACACCTTAACGGAGACCAAGGCCCTGGGGTTGGTGGTCTTGATCCAATCCAGATGTTTCTTGTGGTCTTCAACGGAATAGACGCTGTGGAAGGGGAAGGGCGAGAACAGGCTGGAACCCTGAACAGCCTGGCGCATTTTTGCCACAGCTTCGGTCACCTTGCTCCCCAGGAGGTGCCCGCCCAGGCCGGGTTTGGCGCCCTGGGCGTACTTGAATTCCACAATGCGGGCGCGCTGGATTGTCTCCTCCCGGACGCCAAACAAGCCGGTGGCCACCTGGGTGATGATGTGGTCGCCATAGGCCATCAGATCATCCGGATAGCCGCCTTCGCCGGTGGAGGTGAAGCTGTTCCAGGCCCGGGCGGCGCCAGCCCGGGAGAGCATGGTGTTGAGGCTGATCGAACCGTAGGACATTCCGCCGCCATACCAGGGATGGGGCACGGTCACGGCCGGCCTTCCATCCTCACGTCGGTTGAGGGCCAAGGTCAGATTAACGCCTGCTTCTGCTTCGGTGATGAACTCCCGGGTCTCATCCGGGGTTTCAAACTGGAAGCGCAAGCGATCAAATCCGCCGCCTGAGCGGCCGCCGCGATAGGCCAGGCCGGAAACCGGAGGACGCCCCGTGCGGGCCTGTTCGGCTGTGGCCAGGAGGAGGTCGGTGGGCCAGAGCAGATCGCCCTCCAGTTCCCCATCGTTGACCGTCGGGAGCTGGGCCGCGCCCTTGCGTATGGCGCCAAACTGCTCTGTGAAGCGGGCCTCCGCCTCGGCGCGGAAGATAGCCCTGCCGGTTTCGCCCCGCAGGCGGCGGACTTCCCGCATGCCCATGGCGCCCAGGGCCTCCAGGAGCTGGTCCCGCCAGGCGTTCATTAAGTTGATCAGGCGCTGTGCGGCCCAGGCGGTATCCTCAATCTCCTTATCCTCCACGGGGCAAGGATGGCGCACATCGGCCCACAGGCCGCAGCCCAGGGCCACCAGGATGGGAAAATCAATTGCAACTGCATCCGCGCCGCAAATGATGGCCTTGGGGGTGTGTTCGGCAGCCGCAATGCCCCCGCTGGCAATCAGGGTGACCCGATCCCGCAGGCCTGCCTCCACCAGGGCCTCATGGAGGTTCCGCAGGGCGGTTGCAAGATGGCCGATCCCTGGCACCTGACCGCTTTCCCCGGCTGACAGGTGCAGGAAGGGCACTCCGGCCCGGACCAGCTTCTCTGCCAGGGGGGCAGTGGTTTCATCAAAGGGAAGACGTACACCGAGAATGGCATTGGGGTAAGCGGATTGAAGGGTCCGGAATGTCTTCAGGATGTGTTCGGCCGGTTGTTGCCCGGCGTCCAGGGCGATCAATTGACATTCCTCCAGCCATTTCGGGCGATCCTGTTCCGGTTGGTCTATCAGGGGAATCAGGTGGGCTGCAAAGGGCGCCAGGTCATCATCCCACTGGGCGACCGGCACAAGGGAGAAATTTCCCAGGCTGGCAGCCGCTTTGACCGCCGCCAGGAGGACGCCCCGACCGGGCAGGTCCATCGGCAGCCGGTCAAAGAGGATTGGGATGGGGCTGGTGACCATGGATGGGGGATTAGCCATGAGCTGGCCCCGGGTGTCAAAGGTCAGGCGGTCAAGCCGGGCTCCCAGGTCCACCGCGGTGGAGATGGTTTCGCGCCCATGGATGCCATCGCGGGTGGGACGGACAATTTCCGACATGTCGAGCCAGATGCTGTCGAAGCCGGGGCCGGTGTAAGCGCCGCCGTAACCTGCACCGGAGATGGGGATTTTTCCGGTTTCGGCCTGATACCAGATCTGGGTGATGATCTGTGGGGACCAGTAGGGGTCGCCGCCCACGCGCCCTTCGGGTAGGGCGGCATGACCGTACTTTGCATAGTCGTCTTCCTCGCCCAGCCGGAACTTGGCCGGGTATGTGAAGGCTGCTGGCGCCGGTTCGGTATGAATGTGGTATCGGCCTTTCATCGGGTCTCCGCCTTTCTGTTGTTTTCAAGTTTATAGACCAGGGCTGGCAGCACTTCAAACAAATCTCCCACGATTCCCAAATCAGCCACCTGGAAGATCTGGGCATCGGGATCAATGTTGATGGCAATGATATTTTCTGCTGTCTGCATGCCCGCCAGGTGTTGGACAGCGCCGGAGATGCCGCAGGCGATATAGAGACTGGGTGCGACGGTTTTTCCGCTCAGGCCGATCTGGCGGGGGTACGCCTTCCAGCCGCGCTCAACCGCGGCCCGGGAGACTCCCACCGCGCCCCCCAGGGCATCTGCCAGGCGGGTCAGCCATTGAAAGTTGGCCGCGTTCTGCATTCCATACCCGCCGGAAACGATCACATCCGATTCCTCGATGCTGAGGGTTTCGCTCTCGTCCGGCAGGAATTCCTCAAAGCGCATCCGCGCCGTGGCCAGGTTGTTGGGGGATTCCACCCGGATCACCTCGCCTGTGTGCGCCGGGTTTTCAGGCAGGGGACGGGCGGACTTGGGGCGAACGGTCGCCATCTGTGGACGGGCTTCCGGCGTGCGGATGGTGGCCATGATGTTGCCCCCGATGGCTGGGCGGGTCTGAAGCAGGTCGCCGGTCTCCGGATCAATCTCCAGGCCGGTGCAGTCCGCCGTCAGGCCCGCATTGATCTTGATCGCCAGGTAGGGCATCAGGGTCCGGCCGGTGGTGGTGGCTGCTGCCAGCAGAACCTCCGGACGGTATTGCTCCACAAGGGCTTTCAGGGCGCGGGTGTAAGGCTCGACCAGAAAATGCTCCAGGGTGGGGTCTTCCATAATATAGACGGCATCTGCCCCGTGGGCAACCAGGCGCGCCAACTCCCCATCTTCGATGTGGTCGCAAAGCACAATGGAACACAGTCGGCTTCCCCGCTCATCCGCCAGGGAACGTCCCCAGGCCAGAAGCTCAAAGGACACGCTATGGAGCTGTCCGTTCTTGACCTCCGCGAGAGTCCAGATATCCTTCCAGGTCATGATGCTTCGTTCCTTTCGTCGGTCGGCCAAGAGAGAAAATGGCGCTCCTGCAAATAGCGGATGATCCGGTTGGCTGCGCCGTCAATCTCCTCGGGTGTGAAGGCCCGGACCAGTTCGCCTTTGCGGGAGAGCTTCGATTTCTGGATCTTCACCACCCGGGTGGGGGAGCCTTTCAGCCCAAGACAGTCTTCGTCCACAGCCAGGTCCACAGCGCCCCACACACGCACCGAGGCTTGGCGGGCCGCCAGCTTGCTGGCCAGGGTGGGAAAGCGGGGTTGGGCGATGTCCTTGACGACGGTCAGGACTGCTGGCAGGCTGGTCCAGAGTCGCTCCGTGCCATTTTCCACCATGCGCCGGACCCGCAATCCATTGTCCTCAAATCCCTCCAGCCGGTCCACATAGGTGGCCAGGGGTAAGTCCAGAAAGCTGGCGATGCCCGGGCCGACCTGGCCGGTGTCGCCGTCTGTGGCGCGCTCCCCGCAGATCACCAGATCCACAGGATTAAGTTTGCGGATAGCTTGGGCAAGGGTGTAGGCAGTGGCCCAGGTGTCCGAACCGGCAAACTTGCGATCGGTGAGAAGCACGCCCTGGTCACAGCCCAGGGCAATCGCTTCCCGCAGGGCTTTTTCCGCCAGACGGGGGCCCATGGAAAGGACCGTGATGCGCGCCGGGCGGGTTTCTTTGATTTGCAAAGCGGTTTCCAGGGCGTAGAGGTCAAGGGGGTTGATGATGGCCGAAAGGCCTCGGCGAATCATGGTGCCGGTTTCCGGGTCCATGCGGACCTGATCGGTTTCGGGTACTTGCTTGATGGGAACAACAATGTGCATGGGATTGGCCTTTCAATACCAGATAAATAAAAAAGATATGCCAGAGCAGGGCATATCTTTGCGTGCACATGGTCAACCTATGCCCTTCCGGGGAGGAACCGGTCATGGAACCGGACACTGCTGGCCCTTGTCCCGCCTGTCGCCAGATGGATTTCGGGGTGCGCTTGATTCTGGAAGGGAAGAAAGAAGCCCGTGTTCAGGCTTCGGAGGCATCCGCTGATGATTCGATTTTCCCTGGGAAATCCAGGTTAGTGCCCTCCTCCCGGAGGGAAACCTCCACCTCGTCATCTCATTGCTGAGATTCAGCCGCTGGTTCTTCCATATTCGGTTTGTCGTCAATCTGTTGGCTAGTTTAACATCCGCAGGGGAGTCTGTCAAGTGGTGAGGTGCATTAAGGAAAGCCCTCCCCCGCTGGTCTGTTGCAGCCGCTTTCAGGGAGCGGTCACCGGCAATTGGATTTCGAAGTAAACCGGTTTTCCCGGTTCGGGAGGATCAAAGTAGGCTTCCCGACAGGGCGCCGTGAGGATCCGGACGCGATTTTCCTCAATGCCCCGCAAAAGGGCCTGGTAGGCCGCTGTGATGTCCATCATGGTTTCCATCCGGCATATCACGCAGGCCATGCGTTGGGCCGGAAGTTGTCGGATGGTCATTTCATCCCCCTCACCCAGGGACACCGGACCGGATACTGCGCTGGAAACGGGAATGGCGGCTTCCAGGTCAAGATCGTATTGGCGGAATTCCCCTTGATGGTATAGGGATAACCACGGACCGACGGCTTGGACACCCGCCCTTCGCAGCCCGTCCGCAACTCTGAGGAAAAACGGTTTGATGGCAGGTTGGTCCGGCACCCGGGACCGAAAAGCCAGGACCCGCAGCGCGGGCATTTCTTTGAACACCACCCCATGGGGGTCGAGGCGTCCTTCCTGTTCGATCTGGCCCAGCCGGGCTTCAACAAGGGTTAAACGCGCCCGGGATTGGGCGATTTCCGCTTCGAGGGCTTTCTGGCGGTCATCCAGCATCCGGCGGAGCTCCCCGGGCGGAAGGTCCTCATCCAGCAGACGGCCGATTTCTTCCAGAGACAACCCCAGCGCTTTGAGAAACAGGATCCGGTTCAGCCGGCCCATCTGACGGGCTGTGTAATACCGGTAGCCAGTGAAGCGATCCACCATTTCAGGGGGCAGTAGTCCGATCTCATCATAATAGCGGATCGTCTTCACCGGCACCTGGGTCAGTCGGGAAAAATCTCCGATTTTCAGCATGTCTCCCATTGTAACATGTCGTAGATGACATCCCCTTCAGGGAAAACCTCAGCTATCTCAAAACAAGGATTGCCATCCAGTTCCGCTGCCAGGGACCAGATCGTGCCAAAGGGCTGGCCGAACACCTGCCCATGGGCTCGTAATCCGCTCTCCCTATCCTTCAATGCTGCTTTCACCTGGGAAAGGTTGATCTTTCCCGGCAGGTCTGCCAGGGCAGCCAGCCTGGCATAGCGGGCGGGTGAAGTCTCCGGGATAAACGTCTCACGACCCTGGATTGGCTCGGAGAGAACGTGGTTGGTTGTGGCCAAGACCCCGTGCTCGGGGTGACGCAGATGACAGCCTTCCAGAGTGGCCTCCACTACGACGGCGTCGCCGTTCCGGTCTGCCAGAAGATAATTCCGGCTCTGGGCATGGGTCAGGGATTGGATTGTTTCAAGGGCTTCCCTGACGGTGGCGCAGCGGTCAAGCAGCAGGCGCACGATGAACCAGAAGGCCAGGCCGGGCTTTGCTCCGGGGAGGAAACTGGCGGACATCCCCACAAACAGACCCGCCTCGTTTACCCCATCCTCCCGACCAATCATGATGTCGGCATTGCCCAAGCTGGCACGGGCCCCAAGGGGACGGATGGCATAGCTGGTGGCGGTGGAACGGGCTTCGGTATAAGTGAAATCATAGTTGCGGCCGATCAGGGTGCGGTCGCTGGCGCTGCGCTCGGGCGTGACCGCCACCACACTGCAGGTGGGCAGGGTTTGTCCCAGAGGCGCAGTCAGCAGAAGGGCCAGAAGGGATTCTTCCGGAATGCCCGCTGTTTCCGCAAGGGCACGGGCCTCCCGGATTAATTCAGGCGCTTCCCGGGATGCGATCTCCAAGCAGGCAGGCAGCAGGCCGGCCGGATCAAAGGTCTCAACTGGCGGGAGGTTTACTCCAGCATGCTTCAGCAATTGCCCGTGCGCTGCCCCCATGGCTTCGTAACTGCCCTCAAGAGTCAGGTGGTTCATGTTCGTTTCCTTTCTACTGTTCTGATGTTGTCAACATCAGGATGATACACCTTCCAGTCACTGGAGAGTCAAGGCCAGGAGAGAGAAATGGTTCAATTATGAGGAAATGGGGAGGGGGCTATCTTCGCGTTGGAATGTGCATCTCAAGCAGTGGATAATCACTTCCTGAAACGGGGTTCAGCTTGTTTGCATGGTAAGCTGAACCCCTGACGCGCCTATTAATCCGTTGTTTCAGGCAACTGTTGGGGGCGGCTGGTGCATGCTTCAGCGGATCAGGGCTGGGTTTCTTTCTGTGTTAGGCAATGCTCCAGGCTGGGAGAGTGCCAGATGGTCTCATCCGCCTGGATATAGTTCTGTTCAAGGAATTCCAGAAGGGCTTCCGGCCGATAATAAAAGACTTTCAGATCATAGGAGACCAGAATGGGACGGTCTTCCCGCAGGTCTGCGATGATGTCCGGGGTGGCATAATCGTCCACCCAGGGAAGCATGAACAGATATCGGGAGGCGGGTTTGATCCCGGAAAGGTAATAGAGAGTCATATCGAAGGGGTAAGCCAGAATTTCCGTCCCGGGACAACGTTCCCGGATGGCCTGAAGGTGTTCTGCTTCCTGCAGTGTGGGGCCAAAATTGTGGGTGGGTGTCAGGTTTTCAGGTTGCTTGAGGGTGTTGATGAACAACCGCCCAAATGCCAGGAAAAGGATTCCCAGGAGACAAATCCCCGTGATCTGAAGGCCCTTGCCCAGGGTGGTCATCCAGGGGGGGCGTGCTGATGGAGCGGAAGCGGGGGGGGCGCTCCGCGGCAGCCAGTTGGCGAGCAGCACCGCCGGAAGAAGATAAAGGGCGATCATCAGATAGGGTTGCCCATTGGGTCCGTTGTTGCGCACCAGAAGGGCAGCCAAGAACAGGTAGGTGAAGGCAGCCCGCAGATACTGCCGCCGGGTTGCCATGATCCCGACAGATGCAAGAGCGCAAAGCCGGACCGAGATGAACAGGATATAGTTGAAGGTCCAATGTGGATTGAGGGGCGGCGCCAATACCTGGAGGGGGTTGTGAAAGGCCACCGTGTAGACCAGGACCTGCAGGGGAGACATGTCACTGGCGTTGATATGGGGGCTGTAAAAATCCAGATTGAAACGGATGCCCTCCCGCCAGAAATCTCCCACCGCCTGGTGGGCCAGCAGGTAGACCAGGAACAAGAGGGGCAGGACCAGGCCCCCCGCCAGGACCGGCCACAGACGGTGGGCCAGATTGGTCAGTCGCGCCTTCAGACTGCGTTGTTGGTACCATTGCACCTGGCTGATGGCCAGGAATATCAGGGCAATCAGGATGGGGTAGAGATAGATCACGGATCCCAGAATTGCTACGGAAGCTGCAAAGCCCAGCAAAAGGCCCGTTCCCCAGGAAAGGGATTCGGGGTTTTTCAATGTGCGGAACAGGATAATAAACAGTACGAAAAGGCTGAGGGCGCCAAAGGTGTGGTAGAGGACCATATTGCCCCGGACGAGATGGCTGAAAAGGGACCAGAACAGGAACCCCAGACTGACGGCCAATGGGCGCCGGCTGAGCCGGGCAGCTGCAAGAAATATCACGACGGTCAGCGTGAAGATGGCCAGGCGCTGGGCAGGGAGACTGCGCCCGAAGAGCAGCGTCACCCCGGCCGACCAGAAATAGGGCAGAGGGAAGTGGTGCGAGAAGACATCCCGATAGAGCACCTGGTTTTTTGTCAGCAGCCAGCCCACCGTGAGGATGTCCCCCTCGTCGTGGAACACCTCCCGAAATGATTGCGTCAGGGTCAGAAGGACTGCCAAAATGAAAACCAGCGCTGGAACCCAGGATTGGTTGAGGAGATGTCTGATTTTGCGAAGCCAGGTTTTCATGGTTGTGTACATGTGGGCTTATTTTAATCCATTCGAGAAACTCGGGGAATGTCTGGTCAATGCCAATTCAATATACTGGTGTAGTTGGTTTCTTCTACACTGGAGCAAGAAACTGACCAGTCCCCCGGTCAGGGGGTTTTTTGGTGCTAAAATGGGGGTGTGGTCGGAATGATTTTCCTGGAAAAGGAGGTTGAGATGACCCTTGGCGGCGTACTTTTGCTCTTATTGATTGCCGCGGTGTGTGGTGGGATCGCGCAGGCTTTGGTGGGATATTCCCGCGGGGGCTGTCTGGTTTCCATTGTGGTGGGTTTCATTGGGGCTTTTCTGGGGTGGTGGATTGCTGATTATTTTAACTTCCCCCTCTTCTTACAAATCAACATCCAGGGACAGCGTTTCCCGGTGGTTTGGTCCATCATCGGCGGTGTGGTTTTCGTGGCCGTTCTAAGCTTGATCAGCGGCCGGGATTGACCCCGGGCCATTCATTGTGTTGACCAAACAGGGCCGCCCCGGGACTGGGGCGGTCGTCTGGTCCCTTGACTTTCAGGAGGCAATCGCCTGCATGAAATTTTTCAACTGGTAGGACCATTCCCGTCCTTCCAGAGTCACAGATGTTTTTTGTTCAGTTTCCTCGGCGCGAATATAGACATAGCCTCCGCCGCCCTCCAGTCGGATGCAGCATTTGGCTTCTTCTGCGACCTCCAGGCCGTGTTCCTCGGCAAAGGTTTCTTTGGCTTTTTCAATCACGACTTCGGGGGCCAGTTGGGTGGTTGTTTCCAGTGAGATTTGAGACATAGGGATTGCTCCTTGTTGACGCTTGTGATTCCCTTTAAGGATAGGCCTTTCCCGGGGTCTGTGCGGGGAAGGTTTGCTTTGGTATCCGTTGGTAGGTGGTTGGAAGGGTTGGGCGTGGGGTTTGGGTCTGTAACTTCATTATAAACGGAAAGAAGCGGTGATCGGGGCAGAATTTGCAGGGGAAATCATACATTATAATTTCTTCTTGATGCATAGGATGAAACAGAAAGTCATTCCAGGTCAGCCCTGCAAAAAGTTTCTGACAGCAGTGAAGGCCCGGCCAATTATCGGCAGGTATTGTCTTCATTTCAAACCTTACCAAATTTTCAAAGGAGATTGATGTGACTGCGTATTTATTGGGAATTGATATTGGCACGTCAGGCAGCAAAGCGCTGTTGATCAACACAGCCGGGAAGGTTGTGGCTAGTCAGACCACCTCTTATCCGATGTTCACTCCCCGGCCGTTGTGGGCGGAACAGAACCCCCAGGATTGGTGGGAGGCGACCAAAACCAGCATCAAAGGCGTGTTGGCGGAGGCAGGTATTTCCGCGTCTGAGATTGCCGGGATTGGGTTGACGGGACAGATGCATGGTCTCGTATTGCTGGATGAGACTGGCGCGGTGATTCGGCCCTGTATCATGTGGAATGACCAGCGCACCATGGATCAGTGCAAGGCCGTCACCGAGGCGGTGGGCCTGGAGAATGTCTTGCGACTGACAGGCAATCAGATTCTGCCCGGGTTCACTGCCCCCAAGATTAAATGGGTGCAGGAAAATGAGCAGGAAAATTATCGCCGCATTGCCAAGGTGCTGCTGCCTAAGGATTATATCCGCTACAAACTCTCCGGCGCATTTTTCTCAGAAGTCTCCGATGCATCCGGGACCGCATTGTTTGATGTGGGCCAACGGCGCTGGTCGGCGGAGATGCTGGAAGCTTTTGAAGTGGACCAGGCCTGGCTGCCGGAGGTTACGGAATCTCCTGTTCCCAGCACCACGGTCAGCCCGGAGGCTGCCGCTCAAACGGGATTGAAGGCCGGAACGCCGATTGTGGGCGGCGGAGGAGATCAGGCCGCTCAGGCCATTGGCACCGGCATTCTGCGGGAAGGCGAGGTGTCTGTCACCCTGGGTACATCCGGTGTGCTCTTTGCAGCCTCGGAATCCTATCGTGTCCAACCAGAGGGATTGCTGCATGCGTTTTGCCATGCCGTCCCAGGTATGTGGCATCTGATGGGTGTGATGCTGTCCGCTGCCGGCAGTTTTCGCTGGTATCGGGACACCCTGGGAGATTTTGAAGTGCAGCAAGCCGCTGAAAGCGGTGAGGATCCCTATGACGTGTTGACTGCCGCAGCGGCGGAAGCCCCCGCTGGTTCTGAAGGGCTGATCTTTTTGCCCTACCTGACCGGGGAGCGGACGCCCTATCCCGACCCGAACGCCCGGGGAGTCTTCTTTGGATTGTCTTTACGTCACACCAAGGCGCACATGACGCGGTCGGTTCTGGAGGGCGTCACCTTCGGACTGCGGGATTCGATGGAACTGATGCAGGACTTGGGGGTGCGGATTGATGCGATTCGGGCTTCAGGCGGCGGCGCAAAGAGCCCGTTGTGGCTCAATATCCTGGCGAATATCTTCAACACCCCAATCCTGACCAATAATGCCGTTGAGGGGGCCGCCTTTGGGGCCGCATTGCTGGCCGGAGTCGGCACCGGGGTCTATGCGGATGTCTTTGCGGCTTGTGACACGGTGTTGCAGATCAAAAACCGGATTGACCCAGATGACCGGGTGGGCGTTTATCAGGATTTCTACGAACTTTACCACGCTCTGTATGCCCCTTTGCATCCGTTGTTTGATCAGGATGCTGCCCTGGTGGATAAGCATTTCTCCTGATATTTTCCGGCCGGATGTCCCCTGATGAAAACCCTTGGCGATCCCAGAATCTGTTCGCCCATCACCCTCCAAAAAGAAAACGCCCGTGAAACTGCTTGGGCGTTTTCTTTAATGTCTTAATCCCTTCATGAAACGCGGCGCCTTCCGGAGACTTTTCCGGGTGTTCAAATGCGGTTGGTTTTAGAGAGATTCGTCCGATCGGGCTTTTTCGATCAGGGATTGCTTGAGATCCCACAGTTTTTTGGACAGGGAAACGTGATAGGTGTGGGGATTCATCATTCGCCGGACGCCCGGGTCCAAACATGCCACGTCTACCTCCCTGGTAACGCGCATATCCTTGATAGACTCCCCCCCGCCGACGATTTCGCCATTCACGATGATGGGGGTGAGCAGGGGTTCAACCTGGTCAATCTCAGACTGACGCAGGGTGCGCTGTTTGGTTGCCAGGGTGGGGTGGCGGAGCTCCAGAGGATCCAAAGAGGGGATCTCCTCCTCAGCCAGGGCGATCAAATCGGCGGTGGCCTTTCCGCGGGAGTCATACACCCGCCAGACCCGCTTGTTGCCAGGATTGAGGGTTTTTTCGGTGCTTTCGGAAATTTTTAATGTGGGCAGCCAATCCCCATTTTTCTCAATGGCTACCAGTTTATAGACGCCATCCAGAGCGGCATCCCCGGCGGAGGTGATCAGGCTGGTGCCAACCCCGTATACAAGGCGTTGGAGAAGGTCATCCGGATTGACGCCATAACGGGGGGCCTCCTCCCGGATTTGTGTCACGATCTGCCAGATGACCAGTTCATCCAGGTTGTTTGAAAGCACAATGGAGACATCAGGGAATCCGGCTTCGTTCAGCATCCGGGCTGCCTTAATGCTCAGATAGGCCAGGTCGCCCGAATCCAGCCGAATACCCACCGGTTTGTGTCCTTTGATGCGAAGTTTTTCGAAGACTTTGATGGCATTGGGGATGCCCGATTCAAGGGTGTCAATGGTATCCACCAGCAGCAGACAGTCATCCGGATAGACATCCGCATAGGCCTGGAACGCGGCCAGTTCTCCTTCCCCCAGGCCCATAAAAACCTGCACCATGCTATGGGCATGGGTGCCCTTGGGCGGGAAGCCCAGGACACTGGAAGCGCCGACATTCGAGGAAAAATTTGCCCCGCCGATCAGGGCTGCCCGGGCGCCCTGGATGGCACCAAGGCCCTGGGCGCGCCGCAGGCCGAATTCGAGGAGCAGCCGACCTTGCGCGCTCTGTTTGATGCGGGCCGCTTTGGTGGCAATCAGGATTTGATAGTTGAGATGATTCAGCAGGCTGGTCTCAATTAGCTGGCCGATGGCCAGAGGGCCTTCCACCACATGGATCGGCACGTTGGGGTGCACCACCCGGCCTTCCGGAATCCCGTACAGGTTGATGGCCTTGGTGGAGAAATCCTTTGCCAGCCATTTCAGGAAATCTTCTCTAAAAATGCGCTCTCCGGTGGATCCCTTTTGATGTCGCAGAAAATTGATTTCTTCATCGCCAAAGGAGGCTTCCTCAACCCAATCCAGGAACGAGCCCAGGCCGGCGTTCACACAGAACCCGGCTTTGTGAATGCCATAATTGGGATAGCTGCGGAAGAAATGGTCAAATTGTGCGTTGGTTTTGTGCAGTCCCAGTCGAAAATAGAGCTGGGCCATGGTCAACTGGTACTGATCGGTCAGAAGGATGCCGCTGGCTGTCTTTAATTGTTGATTCTTCATGAGGGTGCCTTTTGTCTCCTTTGTGGTGGCCTCAAACCGTTTTGACCTGAATGCCTTTTTCCAGCATTTGGCGGATGGAGCAGAAACGGGCCACCTGATGCAAGCGTTTCAGATCTTTTTCATCCAGGTCCCCCTCAAATTTCAGGCCCTCGCGAATGATCTCCTCATATTCCGTCTCCTCATCACAGTTCTCACAATCCTCGGAAAAGACGCGGTCATATTCCGCTTCCACGGTGACGGCATCCAGGGGAATGTCATGGTTCTGGGCATAGGTGTTCAGGACGATGGCGGTGCAGGCCCCCAGACTCGCCAGCAGCATGCCATAGGGTGTCAGTGCGTGAAGGTGCATGACGGATTTCAGGGGGGCAGAAATTTCCTCTTCCGGGTTGGCGGCTTTGAACTCAGTTTGAAATGATTTATTCTGATGAACAACGACTTTTTCTGGCATGGCTTTCCTTTCGTTGATTAAATTGCATGGCAGGTACATAAATTATAGGTGATTAGACCATCAAATCCTAATTCACCCCATCAGGGAAGTCCAAACAGACGGATCAGACCGTCATAGGTTGCCATGGCGATCACACGGCCATCGGGGGAGAGGCGGAGCGCAATGGGCCAGGCCTTCGGCAGGCTTTGTTCGTAGATCCTCAGCTCTCCCAGGCGTTCCGATTTCGCCAGGGACCAGAATTCCAGGTTTTCGATGGTTGCCAGGACCAAGAAGTCGTTATTTGGCGAGAAGGCCAGGGCATAACTGTGGGTATCGTTCAGGGGAACAGGCTCCGGGACTGTGTTGGATTGGGGCGGGGTCAGGAGATAGGTGCCATCCCCGGTCAGGGCCATCCAGCGGCCATCGGGGGTAAGAGCCAGGTCCGTAAAGCCATATTCCATTGTCAGGAAGTGAGAGAGCGGTGCGGCGCCTTCAAAGAGAAAAACGCCATTCCGATTGCCAGCAAAGTATTGCAGGGGATCGGAACCCAGAAGGGCAACGTGGGCAATCTGGAAGGGGTTATCTCCGCCCGGATTGAGGCTGTGGATGCGGGCTCGGTATTCCAGATCCCATAATTGGGCTGTGCAATCCCGGCTGCCGGTCAGGAGGTGATCGCCCGCCGGAGAAAACCCAAGATCGGTGACAGGCGCCAGATGGGGTTGGGGCAGGTCATAATAATCTCCCTGCTCCAGACGAAAGATTCGCACAACCCCGTCTGACAAACCGGCCGCCAGCAGGTCGCCCTCAGGCGAGAACGCCAACGACCAGGCCAGCCCGGTGAGCACTCCTAAAAATTGGCCATTTTCCGTGCTGTAAATCCGGATCCAGCCATCACTGTAGCTAGCAGCCAGGATGGTGCTGTCCGGAGAGAATGCCAGGGAAAACAGCCGGCTGGGGTGCTGTTCCAGAAAGTCCATCAAACTGCCATCCAGGGTGGCGCGTTTTTCGATGGTTCCGTTGGGTCGGATCCCAAAGAAGAACTCGCCTCCGGGGGAAAAGGTCACATCCGTGAAGTGGGTATTGATCTCCCACATCAGCGCGCCATTGCCGGACCGGCGAAATTCTGTTCGCCCTTCATTGAGGGAAACAAGGATCATGATCTCGTCCGGGGTGAGGGCGATCATTTCGATGGGGGGAGGCCCGGGGCCGTCCGGGCAATCCCATCCGAAGCCGCCGTTCACATTCCGGCAGGTGTCGGGTGCCTGGGCGCACCCGGAGGGCAGGTGTTTCGGGTAATTGTCAATCAGATAGGTCAGGTTGTCGTTTTGAAGGTCCCAACGGGCTAATTCGGCACCGGTGTTAATCAGCAGATAGCGACTGTCCTGGGGAGAAAGAAGATTGCCTTCATAATATGACAGCCTGTCCCAGGCCGCAGTCTCCAGGCCCTTTGGCAGCGCCTGGGAGAGGGAATCCTCCGGGTCCAGGAGGGCATACAGAGTCAGGGAGGAACCGTTCAGTTGACCCAGGGTGTTGGTATGGGGGTTGAGGAAAGACGTCAGAGCTTCTGTTTTCTCATAGCTTAGAAGGGGATTCCATGTAGTCCTGTCCCAAGCCTTGACGAAAGCCTCCTGGCCGGTACGGAGGAAGGCAATGAGCTGTTCTTCATCCGTGAATGCCAGCTGGACCCGGTATGCTTTGGGAAGATCAAACTCAGCCAGGTCCAGCCGGGCGGTCTCTTCAAAGTTCTCATCGCCATGGATGATCACCAGACCGTTCGATTGGGCTATGGCGATCTGGCTGCTGTCTGCAGTAAATGCAATGGTCAGGGCGGGAAAGGGTGTGGGAACCAGGGCCAGACGGGCGTAGGTCAGGCTGTCGTACAGAAAGACGCCAATGCCTGTGGCAACCGCCAGAATGCGACCATCCGGGGAAAGCACCAGATCATTGGCGCGTCCATTTCCCCAGATCCCCATTGGGACTACTTCGGTGATATTTTCCGGAGAGATGCTTTCCCCTCCCGAAGGGAGGGGCGTCAGCTCCAGGGCGAGTTCTTCCCAGCGCAATGTGCTGGTGGGTGTCAGGGTGGGTGTTGCGCTGGCGGTGGGGCTGGGGGAGGGTGTCGCGCTGGGGGTGAGCGTGGCGGTGGGGGATGGCTTCGGTGTGTCGGAGGGGGCCTCCGTCACCGGTGTGGCGGTTGGCGGCAGGGTGGATGGCTGACAGGCGGTCAATATCAGGGCCAGGAGCAGGACGATCAGCTCTGCTTTCGCATTGTGGGGGGGACTCTCAGGTTCCTTGATCTTCATGGGTTCTTGTCTCCTTTTGTGATATCAGCCGGGATTCTTCTGATGCAGTTGTCAGGATTTCACCATTTGGAAACCGGATGGTGGTTTCTGTTTTTTCGCGGCGGATCATCAACCCGCGCCAGTGCACCTCCACCGGCCAGGGAAAGGGGCTGCTGCCCCAGATGGCGACCCGCTGTGGAGACAACACGCGGATTCCGGCAAGTTGCAGGAACAGCCGCAGGGGAGGCAGACCGGCGATCAAGTTTCGCTTTCCGGCTGGCCTGCCCGTGTCTGCATCGTAGGCAGGATAAAACCCGTTGAAATCCCTGAGGCCGCGCAGCACGGCTTCCATGGTGTGCTCAAAGAGAACAGCCGCCCTTTCCCCCTGGTCGGCGCGTTCCAGGGCGTTCAGGATACAGGCGTTCCACAGGAGATTGACCCGCACCGGCAGCCCATCCGGCAGGGTATTTTCCGGTTTGAGGATTTCGGGGACCCCAAACCGCATCAAAGGGCCCTCGGGATCGAGATGTTCACGGCAGACAGCCTGCCTCTGGTCAGGGCTTGCCTGGCCGGACCAGATGGGCAGCAGGCAGGTGAGATCGCCATCTGTCAGATCAGGAATTTCCAAACGGATGTGATCTGTGGGGGTCAGGCCGGATGTGGTGATTCGGGTGATGGCTTGAAAGAGGTCCCGGGTTGTGTGGAAGGCCCGGCCGGCCACCCAGCGAATGCCCCGGGGTTTGACCTGTTCTTCCACCGGATTGCCGTGCCGGTCCAATCCTTCCAGGACCAGGGTGCTCACCCGGGTGCGGGCATCGGCTGCGGTCAGGGTGATATGCAGCCGTTGTGGGGTTTCAAAATGGCGGTTGATTTCCAGATGCTCCCTGACTGTTCCGGTGTACAGGAGCATACCAGACGGTGTCAGACCGGAATCCTTGTCCTGATAGGCAAACCGGATCTTTTCGGGAGACCACAGGTCCTGCAGATGGGATGCAAGCAGATCGGATTTTCGATAGATTTCCTCCCGGGACTCAGGCAGGTTGCCAATTTCGGTTATCCTGATCAGGGCAGCAGCTTCCCGGTGCAAGAGGGCCAGCAGGGCTGGGGCTTTCACCGTGCGGATATCCAGCCCCCGTCCGGTTTCTTTCCAGATATCAAAGGCGTACAAACCGGTATCCATCTGCAATTGTTCCGGCCATTGCAGGACCGGGATGGGGGTTTCCTCTGGCAGTTGTTCCGCATCGAACCAGGAAAGCCAGAAGCGCAGCAGCCCGGGAAAGGCGTTTTTCAGAAAAGCCTTATCCCGGGTGGTTTCAAAGATTTCGAGACACAATTGGGCCAGCAGAGGCAGCTCTTGAAAGGCGAGTCCCAGGGTGGGGGGGCTGAGGCGGGAGGGCACCTGGCCGTTTTCCATTTGGCTGTCCAGGAAACCCTGGACAATATCCGCCAGGCGATGGGCCTCACCCGGAAGAAGCACCTGCACCAGATGATAGGCTTCCAGAACGGTGATGTCATTCTGCCGGGAAGAGCTGTCCTCGGTTGGCGGGGTATCGTCCGGCAGCCGTGAGCGCCTGACCCGGACTTTGTCGCTGGGCGCCGACTCGGCAATCAGGTGATGATGGGCACAGGTTTGGGCAAGCTGGAAGACGGCATCCCATTCCGGTCGCCCGGTATGGATCCGGAGGAGATTTTTTTCCTGGGAGAGGATCCGGGCGGTGATGGCCTTTTCCCAGGAAGCTGCTGTCAATTGACGGGCCATTTCCAGGGAGTCTGCCCTGGTGGTGCAAGAAGCCAGGGCCCAGGTGATCTGTCTTTGCTGTCCCGGTTTGAGCTTCATGGGCAAGCTCAATGCCGGAGAGGGGGTGCTGATGGCATCCGGTCCTCCCGTCATGAAAAGCACGGGATGGATCGTGCCCGTTTGGCCGGTGATGATCTGGTTGATCCCTTCCCGGTCGGTCCGGGTGGGATGTCCTTGCCCCATGGGGTTCAGGATCGCATTGAGGGTTATTGTCAGGCTCAGGGCGGCCTTTCCCGCGTTGGTGAGGGTTATTCGCCCGCCGAGAAGGTCGGATTGGGACATCAGAATGTCAAAGCGCACCTCAGCATCCGGGAAGGGGAAGCCCAGGCCGCGGATCAGGGTTGGGCAATAGGTCAACACCTTCCATGGGGATGGGTGGTCTTCCAGTTCAGTCATCCGTTTCGGGCCATTCAGAAATCCAGGGAAGAGGCGCATGGAGCGGGCCTGCAGACCGTAATTGGTTTGCAGGGAGAAGGGGGAAGACTCGGACCCATTCAGTTGAAATTCCCAGATGTGGTCCGCTTCTGAGACGAGGGGGGCGAGATGGCCGTCCGCGGCCAGGATCAGGTTTTTTGTCAGAGCAGGGGGAAGGGGTTGGGCCATCATACCCCCATTTTACCAATGATTGGGGGGCTGAAGGCGTTTTTTCGGAGACCGACATTGGGATATGGAAAAGGGCGCTCCGGCCTTTCCGGGATGGGGGCTGACGGTCATCGGGCCAAAAAACCAGGACTTGCTGGAAGGGCAAGCCCTGGCGTGACGAAGGTGTCGGATATGATCAGGTGCGTTTACGGATGAAGCTGTAAGGGTAGGGTTTGGGCAGTTCACTGACCTGATTGAGACGCTGCATTTGTTCCTCGCTGAGTTTAAACTCAGCGGCTGCCAGGTTGTCTTCCAGGTGGCGGAATTTGCTGGCCCCGACGATGGGACTGGTGACGCCCGGACGCTGCACCAGCCAGCGCAGAGATATCTGAGCCGGGCTGCGGCCCAGGTCCCCGGCAATGGCCTGCACCGCATCCAGGATGCGCCAGGTGCGCTCTGTGTCATACTCATCCCAGGATTCCGACCAGCCTTCTTCCGTGGCTTTGCTGACCCGGGTACCTGCCGGCGGCGCGTCCATATCGCGGGAATATTTCCCGGTGAGCCACCCGCCGCGCAGGGGGCTCCAGATGAGGGTGCCAAGGCCTTCCGCCCGACAGAGGGGAATCAGCTCCCATTCCAGCTCCCGATCCAGGAGATTGTAGAGGGGTTGAAGACTCACAAAGGATTCCCAGCCATGGTGTTTGCTGAGGTCAATGGCTTTTTGAAGCTGCCAGGCGGCGAAATTGGATGCGCCGATGTAACGGACTTTGCCCATTCGCACCAGATCGTTGAGGGTCCTGAGGGTTTCTTCCAGAGGGGCGGCGCTGTCCCACATATGGACCTGGTAAAGATCAATATAATCCAGATTGAGGCGTTTCAGGCTGGCATCCACCGCAGACAAAATATGCTTGCGGCTCAGGCCTTCGTTGTTGGGGTCTTCCCCCATCCGACCGCGCACCTTGGTGGCGATGACCAGCTCATCCCGGGGTTTATCCTGGAGCCATTCTCCCAGGATTTTTTCTGATGT
The DNA here is from genome assembly GCA_034437335.1 of Anaerolineaceae bacterium. Classification (GTDB taxonomy): domain Bacteria; phylum Chloroflexota; class Anaerolineae; order Anaerolineales; family Anaerolineaceae; genus Brevifilum. The sequence goes on along the minus strand of DAOTUG010000001.1, from coordinate 22,844 downwards.
ACCGCGCCCATAGACATCGGCGGTGTCAAAGAAATTGCCGCCAACCTCCAGAAAATAATCCAGCATTTTGAAGGCCGTTTCTTTGCTGCTTTCCCGGCCAAAGGTCATGCACCCCAGGCAGAAGCGGCTGACCTTCAGGCCCGTTTTTCCTAAAAATGTGTATTCCATTCAAAAACCTCCTTTTATGCTTCCTGTTATCCTTTTTATTTTAATGAATTAGACCAAAAAGGTCAAATTCATTGGAACATTTTTGCTGTTTCCTCCGTCTATTTAGAAGAGATGATTTATGCTAGAATAGTGCCATGATGGATAAAAAAGCACCCCCAGAAGAAACCCCGTCGTCTCAGGATGGGGCTGATCATCAGGAATCCCGCCAGACGGGTCCCTACGCTGCTAGTGCGGAAGAGGATACCCAGGAAATTCGGGCGGAATCCGGAGACTCCCCCCGGGAATCCGGGGGTTCCCCGAAAAAAATGGATTGGTTTGATGAATTGGGGGAATTTTCTGATCCGAACCTGACCTCTGAAGCAGAACCGGATGATGCGGTGCCTTCGCGCCATCCCACCGGGGACCCGGAGCTGACCGGAGGGTGGTGGGCGGAGGATTATCTCGAATCGGAACCCGATGGGGAGGCAGGCCGGACCCACCCGGTCCCACCGAAACATCTGGCGCAGACCCGGGTGACGCCCCTACGGGATGGCCCGCGCAAAGCCAGCGATGATATCCCCACGGAACCGCCCCCCAATGTGCCGCCGGATTGGACTCCGCAAAACCCGAACCTGCCCAAACCAGTGCGGGAGGTGGACCCCCACGCCACCCGGGTGACTCCTGCAGCCTATACCCGGAATAGACGGAAACCGGAAACCTCCCGGCGCGGAGGGCAGCCGCCGCCCTCTGGCGGGTCCAAACCCCCTGCAGCAGCGTACGGCAAGGTGCCCCGTCCCAAGAAGAGCAAGAAGAAACGCGGTGGTTGTTTTTGGCGGGTGGTACTGATCCTGCTTTTCTTGGTCATTCTGGCCGGATTGATTGTTGGGTCTGTTGGGATTTACCAGTATTTCCGGATCGCTTCCAGCCTGCCGGATGTGGAAGAATTGCGGGACCGCGCGGCGAAATTTGAAACCACGCGCATTCTTGACCGGGATGGAAATGTTCTGTATGAGATCCTGGATCCCAACGCGGGCCGGCGGACCTATGTTCCCCTGGAGGAAATCTCTCCCTTTCTGATTGCCGCCACCATCGCCACGGAGGACAAAGCTTTTTACAGTAACCCGGGGTTTGACATCTGGGGCATGCTGCGCGCCCTCTGGCAGAATTACACCGCGGGGGAGATCTATTCCGGCGCGTCTACCATCACCCAGCAGCTTGCGCGCACTCTGCTTCTGGAACCGGATGAGCGGTATGCGCAGACGTATGAACGTAAGGCCCGGGAGATCGTTCTGGCTTATGAGATCACGCGCCAATACACCAAAGAAGAGATCCTGGAGCTGTATCTGAACGAGATTTATTATGGCAATATGGCCTATGGGGTTCAGGCTGCAGCAGAGACCTATTTCAACACCACAGCGGACAAATTGACTCTCTGGCAAGCATCCTTTTTGGCCGGGCTCCCCCAGGCCCCAGCGGTGTATGATATTTACAATAACCGGGAAGCCACTCTCTATCGTCAGCGGTCGGTTCTGGTGTTAATGTTCGAATTGAGTCTGGAGGAGAACTGCATTGATGTCAGCACCAATCTGAGCCCGGTGTGTGTTTCCTATGAAGAGGCCACCCAGGCTGGAATTGATCTGGCGGCGTATGATTTTCCGGAACCGACCCTTTCCATGCACCATCCCCATTGGGTTGTATATATCAAAACCCTTCTGGAAGAACAATTTGATCCCCAGACGATTTATCGCAGCGGTTTCACTGTGACCACTACCCTGGATCCAACCCTTCAATCCGAAGCGGAGCGCATTGTCGCTTCCCATGTGGCCGCGCTGGCGGGGTTCAATGCTACCAATGGCGCGCTGGTGGCTGTGGACCCGGATACCGGGGAAATTCTGGCCATGGTTGGATCGGCGGATTTTTACAGCGAGGCCATTGACGGTCAGGTGAATATGGTGCTCTCTGATACCCGCCAGCCGGGATCCGCCATCAAGCCCCTGACCTATGTGGCCGCTTTTGAGAATGGGTGGACGCCCTCCACCTTGATCTGGGATGTCCCTTCGGAATTCTCACCCTCAGGCGATCCAAATGACACCAATGCCCCCTACAAACCGGTTAATTATGATAATAAGTTCCACGGACCGGTAACTGTTCGAGCAGCCCTGGCGAACTCCTACAATGTGCCGGCGGTGAAAGCCCTGGAATTTGTGGGCATCTATGACAACCCTGAGACTGCAGCCCCGGAGGGGTTGATCGCTTTTGCAGAACGCCTGGGAATCACCAGCCTCACCCGCGGGGATTATGGATTATCCCTGACCCTGGGAGGCGGTGAGGTCAGCCTGATGGAGATGACCTCCGCTTATGCCGTCTTTGCCAATGAAGGCCGGAAAATGCCCTCCGTGGCCATCACCCGGATTGTGGATCATCAGGGCAATACCATTTATGCCTATGACCCCCCGGCTGGGGATCAGGTTGTTCGCATTGAACACGCCTATCTAATTTCTTCGATCCTCTCGGATAAAAATGCCCGGGTCCCTATGTTTGGCACCAATCCTGTGATCAACCTGCCCTTTCCTGCGGCAGCCAAAACAGGCACCACCAACGATTTCCGTGACAATTGGACCGTGGGCTACACGCCGGATCTGGCTGTGGGGGTCTGGGTGGGCAACACGGATTATACGCCCATGAACAACACGACCGGGTTGACCGGAGCGGGACCTATCTGGGCAGAATTTATGACCTTTGCGGCCGATCACCTATCCGGGGGCATACCCTCCCCCTTCATCCGCCCGCCAGGGATTGTGGATCGTGTCATCTGTGCCATTTCTGGCACGGAACCGTCTGAATGGTGCCCGGAGCAGCGCAGTGAGATCTTCGGGGCGGACCAGCTTCCGGAGCCCGCCAGTGAGGACCTGTGGAAGAAGGTCCGCATTGATACCTGGACGGGCCTTGGTGCATCGCAGGCTTGTTCGGAATTTACGGACGAGAAATTTTCTATCAATGTGACGGACCCTTGGGCGAGGCGCTGGTTGAAAAATGACCCCAACGGCCGGGACTGGGCAGAGGAAATGGGATTTTCCACCCCTCTGTTCTTTGTCCCTGAGCGTGAGTGCCGGGTTGAGGATCCCCGCCCGATCATCAACCTGTCCGGTTTGGTTGATGGGGATACGATCAACACAAACCCCCTTGAGATCCGCGGGATCATCACCGCCACCGCAAACTTTGATCATTATCGCATTGATTGGGGACGGGGCAACGATCCTCTGGCCTGGGAAGTGTTGGTGGATGCGGTGAAAGCGCCTCAAGAAACCAACGCCCTTCTCCATGAATGGGATCTCACAGAGATTGAGCCCGGGATTGTCACCCTGCGGGTGACCGTCTTCAGCTCGGAAGGCACCTATGCGGAGAAACGGCTGTCCCTGAACCTCCAGATCCCCACCCCAACCCCCACCGAGACACCCACACCAACCATGACCCCCACGCCCACCATGACGCCAACGGAAACCCTGATTCCCACCTGGACGTCCACCATGCAGCCGACGCCGGTGCACACCAAGCCGGTGATTCAGACGCTGACCCCCACCTTAACCGCCACACAGGAGCCCAGCGCAACCAATACGCCCACCCCAACCCCTACACCGACTCCCACCGTGACGGAGACGCCCTGATAAGGGCGTCGGGAATCAGAACAGGGCCAACTGGGATGCGTGATATTCGGGGGGATCGCTGTGAATTTGTTCCTGGAATAATTTTCTGGAAAGCAGGGGGTTAACTGCCAGATCCCGAATCAGGCGAAATTTCACCACAATCAGCGCATCCAGCTTCTTTCTGAGGATTGGATCGCGCTGCTGTTTAAAGGCCAGGAGGTTGGCCCGGCTCCCTGGCAACAGAACGATATGGTTGGCAGCGGGGTGGGGCTTTTTTCCCAGGTGGGGCTGCACGATGGACGATGCGATGAGGTGAAAAACGTAGTCGGGTTGATCCGCCCCGGGTTCCTTCCAGAGCGAGGGCGAGTCGCCCGATGTCTCATAAGATAATGCTTTCGCGATGTCCTGAAGCAGCCCCTGCATTTTCTGCAGGTCAGCCTTGCGGGCTGCGGGGTGTTCTGTTTTGTTCAACTTCCAGCGGTGCTCCTCCGGATCCTCCAGATGCGCATAGGAATCCAGGCAGTTCAAGATCAGGGCATTTTCCGGGGTGAAAAGCCCGGGCAGGGCCTGATAGATATCGTATGCCAGGGATTCGGATGTGGCAGTGTTCTGTTTAATCAGGTATTGGACAACGCGTTTCTCCACCTGATCCATAAGGGGTATATAATTTTTCGGGGGTTTCTGCAGCCACCAGATGCCGGTGTCAAGGGAGGCTGTTCCGCCACCGACCCGTTCCAGCAATCCCCGCTCCTTGAAGAGGGCATCGAGCAATCTTTGGGTTTCGGATGTGAATAGATTTTCGTTCTCCAGGAAGGAATCCATCGCCAGCAGGTTCTTGCGGGCCAGGGTAGCGACCACGGCAGCATGTACAAGCTGGTAAGGGGCGGGTTCTCCCTTTTTGGTGAAATAATGTCGGATCGTTTCCCTCGCAACCCGGAGGCATCGAGCTGGAGTCGCTGCTTCTCCAGGTACCGTCCGAAGGCGCCAGCGGCATTGAGCCAGGTCATCATCCAGAGACAGGGCAAATTCCTGCAGTTGAAAACCCACTGAATCAGCAGAAAGCAAGGTTGATAGCAACAGCATGGGTTCGTTTTCGGCCACCATCCCCCAAAATGTGAGGGTCGAGGCTGCCATCTGGTACAGGGTGGACAGAATGGCCCGGAGAGCGTTGGTGTGCCAGTTCCAATCATAACGCTGCCGGGTGAGCACCTGGCGGATGGGCGTTACTGCGTCCCTTCCCCAGAGCCACCCGCTCCACAGGGCGGAGAGAGTCCAGAAAGCCTGATTGGGCCTGGGCAGAGCGGTCAGCACTGCGGAGAAAAATCCTGGTTCGGGTTTGGGTTCAAGGGCTTTGAGGCGTCCTTCGAAGAGGAAGATGCCCTCGGTTTCCTGATGACGGTCTGTCCAATTGTGGACCGGAATGGGGGAGTTCAGGAGGGGCCAGATCCCGGCTCCGGCCTCCAGGGCTTTCCACAGGTTTCTCTCCCGGTAGACCGGCGGCACCACCAGTTGCCGGGGCCTGCTGCGGGGTGTGGGATGGGTCCAAAGGGTGTTGCCAAAATCCGCAGCGGTAAGGATCAATGCGGTCAGCAATTCACGGCGATGTGGGCTCTGCTCGAGGCTGTCCAGTTTGTTGATGATGGTTTGGAGCACAATCAATGCCCGGATTGGGTAACAATTAACGGCCTGTTCAACCTGAGAGCGCAGGGGATCATCCTGGTCCGCAATCCGCACCAGGGCCCGGGCCCGGTGAAGGCCGGCTGCAGGGAGAGGCGTCATGCTGTTTCGGGTGGTTTCTGTGATCTCCTGTTCTCCCAGGGCTCCGCATTGCGGGCAGTTCACCAGGACTCCATAGGGTTCTTGTGCGTCCCGCTTCCAGAGAAAGGCCTCCGCTTCGATCAGATTCCTGCAGTCGGCACATTGGATTTGGTACAGCCGACGGATATACGGCTCCATCCGGTCGTCCCTTTTTGAGGCCACGGCCAGATCCTGCAGCGCGGTCAGGAAATCCTCCCTTTGAGGTGCGCTGGCAAGAATCTGGATCAGGAAGGCGTGGATGGGATTATTGGCTGTTACGAGAACAGGATGACCGCTGGCAGCCAATTCGATGGGGACCAGGGGGTTGAATCCGAAGGGGTCCAGAACCCAGGTTCCCGGAGCGAGGTTTTCCCGGCTCCATTTCCGCACCATGCCCGCCGGAATAGGCGGCAGGAACCTCCCGAGGGGCAATTCGGGAGGGGGGCCTTGACCTGGAATATAGGGAACATTCATCGAACACATCCTTTATCGCGCGGGTTCGATGGAGTGGGGTATGTTGCACGCGGCGGGAAGTGGGAAACTACTCCTGGCGTTTTAAAATGGCGGCCTGGTAGGGCTCGAGGGTGATGGAACCCGTTATGTGGTCGTCTTCCTCCATCAGGGAGGTCCAGGATGCCCGTGCGGTTTCCTCTGGGAAGTCGAAGGAAACCTGACGGCTGCTGAAATTCAGCACGACCAGGATCTGGTCGTCCTCCAGGCTGCGCAAGTACGCCAGGATGCGCCTCGGTTTTTCCACCAGGGGGATGAAATCCCCCCGCTGCAGGGCGGGTTCCGACTTGCGAAGGGCGATGACCTGCTTGACGAAGTTCAGCATCGAATCCGGATCGGAAGTTTGTGCGGTGACATTGCGCCGAGGGTAGTTTTGGTGCACAGGGAGCCAGGGATCAGTGGTGGAAAAGCCGGCATGAAGCGTCCCGTCCCAATGCATTGGCGCCCGGCAGCCATCGCGCCCTTTGTGGAACGGCCAGAAGGTTTTTCCGATGGGGTCTTTCACGTCGGCCTTCTTTCGGATGGGGATGTCCCGCAGGCCGATTTCCTCGCCATAGTAGAGGAAGGGGGTGCCTTTCAGAGTGAGGAGCATGGCTGCGGCCACCTTGGCCCGGCGGTCGTCTTCACCGAAGCAGTAGCGGGTGGCAGCCCGGGGCATATCGTGGTTGCTGAGGAAATTGTTGGGCCAGGCCTTCTCGGAAAGCGCGTTGTACCAGCTCAGAGCGGATTCCAGGAAGCGCTGGGGATGCCAGCGGTTTTCCGCAAAATCGAAATTGAAGGCGGCGTGGAGTTTCTCCTCTCCGCAGTACGCGGCCGTGTGTTTGGGGTCAGCCAGGAAGGTTTCGCCGACAACATAGGTTTCTTTGAACTGGTCCAGGATGCCCCGGATTTCGTTCAACAGGGGGAACATCTCCGGTTGGGAAATGTCGTGGATATGCTGTTGCCGGTCAAAGGCGCGCAGGCCGAAGGTCCGGGGGTTGTCCCGGAAGGCTTCATCTTTGAAGTAACAGTTGAAGACATCCAGCCGAAAGCCGCTGACGCCCTTTTTCAACCAGAACCGGAACACATCCAACATGGCCTGGCGCACCGCTGGGTTCCGCCAGTTCACATCCGGTTGTTCTTTGTAGAACATGTGGTAGTAGTACTGGTCCAGTTCGGGGACATATTCCCAAGCGGAGCCGCCAAACACGGAAGTCCAATTGTTGGGAGGGGTGCCTTCCGGCAAGGGATCCTTCCAGATATACCAGTCGTGATAGGGGTTGTCCTTTGCGGAAAGGGCTTCCTGGAACCAGGGGTGCTGGTCGGATGTGTGATTGAGGACCAGATCGAGGATGATGTGGATATCCCGTTTCCGAGCCTCCCTGACCAACTTGTCAAAATCTTTCATGGAGCCGAATTTTGGGTCAATGGCTGTATAGTCCGCCACGTCATAGCCAAAATCCACATCCGGAGAAGGGTAGATCGGGGAGAGCCAGATGGCATCTATGCCAAGGGCCGCCAGATAGTCCAGTTTTGCGGTTATGCCGGCCAGGTCGCCGATGCCATCGTTGTTTGAGTCTGCGTAGGAGCGGGGGTAAATCTGATAGATGATACCGTCCCGCCACCAGAGAAAGTTCTTATCTTTTTGGGCCATTGTTTGCACCGCCTCCAAAGTAATAATTTCGGAATGGTTGTTATTCATGAAAGCGGTTTAATTATAGTAGATTTTTTTGAGAAATCCAAAAGCTCACGGGTCCTTTTATAACGGAAGAAGATCCTCAGTCAGGATTAGGGCAGGACAGTTGGCCGCCATTGGGGACTGTTCCGGGACCCGTTTGGGTTGTCCCTGTGTCAAAAGGCCCCCAGGATACAGGCGCATAAGAAAAACTCGATTATAATTGACTTGTTCTGATGGTGGAGCATTCCATCTTCATATTACTAAGGGAGGCCTATCATGCACCATTCCAGGGAAGGTCTTATCGAATGGATTACCACCCCCCACCAGGTTTTTTTGCTCCTGGCGCTTCTGTTTGGGGGATTGTTCTTAATCATCACCCCGCCTTTTCAGGAGCCGGACGGTTATGTCCATTTTCTCAGAATTTACACCATCTCTGCAGGCAAGGCTGTCCCGGTTGGTGTGACTGTACCCCGCAGTTTGTTAGATTTTTTGGAGCAGGTGAATCCGGACCCGTTGCCAGGTAACTTTGTCAACAAACAGAGCAAAAGGGCCCTTCTGGCGCAATGTTCTGTTCCCTTTGATGACCTGACCCCCGTCCCCATGGACCTCACGGATACCATCGAATATACCCATGTGGCCTACACCCCCCAGGTGATCGGCGTTTCAGCCGGGCGGATGCTGCATCTACCCGCGATTTACCTTTTTTACCTGGCCCGGCTATGCAATTTTTCTGTCTGGGTCCTGGGATGCTACTGGGCTATCCGCCAGACGCCTGTCTTCAAATGGGTTTTCCTCCTGCTGGCGTTGATGCCGATGACGGTATTTCAAGGCGCTTCCATTTCGCCGGATGCCTTGCTGATTGCGGGTAGTTTCTTATTTCTGGCATTCTGCCTGCGGCTGGCGATTCAACCTGGCGCAAAGGTGGATGTCGGGCCCATTGCAGGCCTGGCAGCGCTGCTCGTGCTGATTGCATGCCTGAAACCGGGATATTCCCTCATCTGGCTGTTTGCCTGGACGATTCCCACGGCCAAATTCGGTTCCCTCCGAAGAAAAATTGGGGTCCTGGCTCTTTGGTTGGGGGCTGCGCTGCTGCCCATGCTGTGGTGGCAGATGACGACATCCGGGATCGGGGTGTGGAGTGAGGAAAACCATCAGATTTCTGAGAATTTGGCCTACATCATGGGGTCTCCTGATGTGTTTCTCTCCCGCCTGGTGGAAAATTACCTGGTGGTTTTTCCCTGGACGAAGAAAATGTTCATCGGTGTGTTGGGTTGGCTGGATACCCCGCTGCCGGAGTATGCCTATCTGCTGTTCACGACGGCCCTCCTGCTGGTTCCGTTGCTGGACAACCGGGCCGGGTTCCGGATTCCAATCGGCATGCGTATCTTGGGGCCGCTGCTGTATTTCGGGGTCACATCTTCCTTGATGGTGGTGTTTTTTATTTCGCAGAATTCTCCTGATGCGACCCGGTTTCATGCGGTTCAGGGGCGTTATTTTCTACCCTTTGCACCGGCATATTTTCTGTTCTTGTATCAGCGTAAGCTGTTGGTCCCTTCGAAGTGGATGTGGCCTGTGGCGTTATTCTCAGCCCTTGGGTTGGGGATAGCCCTGAGGGCCCTTCTCTTTCGCTACTATGCCATCTGAGGGGTGGCCAGAAGGTACCCTTTCAGCGCTGTGCGATGGCGTTTGCGGGGGCATGAACGCTCTTGCATATGCCCTTTGTTTGTGCTAAAATCACAGGTGAGTTGACAAGCTCAGGCTTGTATTTCATACCCTTAACGTCGAAAAGTGGGTGCCCCCCACTTTTCTGTGTATCATGCAAGAATAAGTAAAGGGAGTAAGTCGAAAATGAAAAGTGAATTTGCGCTGGCGTTCAACGAGGTTGTTGAAGACCGGCAGCTTTCCAAGGAAGTGATCTTGGAAGCCCTTGAATCGGCCATGGTGTCGGCCTATCGTCGCTCAGTCAACGCGTCGAATGCGCAGCTTGTGGAAGCAAAAGTTGATATGGACACCGGTGAAGTGCTCATCTTTGCTGAGAAGGAAGTCGTGGACGATGTTCAGGACGAGCGCACAGAGGTTTTACTCTCTGACGCACAGAAGGTGGAGCCGGAAGCCGAACTCGGTGACATGGTGGTGGTTGAATCCACCCCGGACGATTTTGGTCGGGTGGCGGCGCAAACTGCGCGGCAGGTGATCCAGCAGCGCATTCGTGAAGCGGAGCGCGAAGTTCAATACAATTATTTTGAAAAACAGGTTGGGGAGATCGTCAGCGGCATCGTTCAGGCCATCAGCGGCCGGGGTGCGACCATCGGCTTGGATAAAAAAGCGGAAGGTTTGATGCTCCGGAAGGACATGATTCCCCGGGAGCGCCTGCGGGTGCACGACAGAATTCGGTCCCTGATCTATGAGGTCAAGGAAACCAATCGCGGGCCCCAGATTTTTCTTTCCCGGGCGCATCGCAAATTCTTGCGCCGTCTGCTTGAAAATGAGGTTCCTGAAATTTACCATGGCGTGGTGGAAATCCGCTCCATCGCCCGGGAGCCTGGACAGCGCGCCAAGGTGGCAGTCGCAGCCACACAACAAGGTATTGACCCGGTGGGCGCCTGCGTGGGCGTGCGGGGGGTGCGCATTCAGGCCATTGTACGCGAACTGAACGATGAGAAGATTGATGTGATCGAATGGAGCAAGGACACAGCCGCTTTCATTTCAAAAGCGATCAGCCCTGCCCGCGTGGTGGGTGTGTATTTGAGTGAAAGCGAAGAAACAGGCAAAACCGCCACTGTGGTTGTTCCGGAAGATCAGTTGTCCCTGGCCATTGGACGGGACGGACAAAACGCCCGTCTGGCCGCAAAATTGACGGGATGGCGCATTGATATTAAGAGCCTGGTGGAAGCGACCACGGAGGCTCTGCGCAAACTGAATGAAAATGAAGACTATCAGGATATGGCCCTGCGTGAATCAGAGGCCATGGAGAAGGTTGCCGGACTGCTCGAGAAGAAAGCCGAAGGCCGACCCCTGCCCCCTGAAGACTATGATTTTATGGCCCGTTTCCTCGACCGGGTTGAAAAACGTGTTGAGAAGAAACGCCGACAGGAAGATTTGGAAGAAAAACGCCGTCTGGAAGCCGCCCGGGCAACCGTGCCAGAACTGACCTTCGAGATCAATATCCTCGATGTGGATTTGCGGGAGCATATCCTGGTCATCCTGCAGGAAGCCGGGTATGAAACCCTGGGGGATCTGGTCTTGCAGATGCGTCTTGATACGGATAAAATATTGGCGTTGAATGGAATTGGCCCTAAGGCCTTTGAAGAAATTCAGTCCCTGACCGACGGCTTGCGCGTGGCGCCCGAAGCAGCGGAAGCGCCTGCTGAACCTGCAGAGCCCGAGGAAGCGCCTGAGGCCGAAGCCGAAACGGAAAAACAACCCCCATCGGAGGCCCCACCGACTGATGCTCCTGAAGCGGAGCCGGAGGAAGCTGAGACGCCTAAGGCTGTTTCTGAGGTGGAGGCTCCCGAGGAAACGCCGGAACCAGCCCCAGAACCGGCCCTCTCCACAGCACAGGAAGCTGAGGAGTCTGAAGAGGAAGAAGAGGATACAGAATTCGACAAGCTCTTCTCCTATGATGCAGATAAGTATGGCTATTATGAACCGGAAAAACCCGTGCGTGAAGATGACGATGACCTTTCTTCATCGAAATCCGGGAAGAGTAAGCGCAAGCGCAAAGGGACAAAACGAAAACGCTCTCGTGATGATTCATGGGACGAATGGGAAGATTGGTAGAACAATTGAGAAGCGGTTAGATGGTTAAGAAGCCGAAACGCCGGGCACGGCACATCCCAAAGCGCACCTGTGTGGGATGCCGGGAAGTTCTGCCCAAACGTGGATTGATCAGGATCGTGAAGGGGCCGGAGGGTGTGACGGTGGATCCCACCGGAAAACTCCCCGGACGGGGGGCCTATTTGCACGAAAAACGGTCCTGCTGGCAGCGCGGTTTGAAAGGCGCTCTTGGCCATGCATTGAAAACAACTCTGACAGACCAGGACAGGGAAGCCTTATCCGTAGTGATGGCAGCCCTTCCAGAGGAGGATTTGGGGAAAACGGGGGCAGAGGAATTGTCAGAATGAGTTAAACGTCCATCTAGTCGCTCTTCAACAGTAGAGTTAATGGAATAGTTATCTTCTTTTGGATTGAATCCAGCAGGAGATAGGGGAATAATCAATGGAGGTGTTGTATGAGCGATAATGGAAATCAGAAAATCATCCTGCCTTACAGTATCAGTGTGCGGGATCTGGCGGAGAAGATTGACGCCAGTCCGATCAAGGTCATCAAGGTTCTGATGGCCAATGGCGTGATGGCCAGCATCAACCAGATGGTGGATTTTGACACCGCCGCGGTGGTGGCCAGTGAATTGGGATTCGAGCCCGAACTGGAAATGGTGGAAGAGGAGAAGCCGGAAGAAAAAGGCGAAATCCCCCTCTGGCGCCGGATGATTGCGGATGAGGACGAAGCAGATCTGGAAATCCGGCCTCCGGTTGTGACCATCCTGGGCCATGTTGACCACGGCAAGACAACCTTGCTTGACGCGATCCGCCAAACGAATGTTGCTGGCGGTGAGGAAGGGGGCATAACCCAGCATATCGGCGCCTACCAGATTGAGCACAACGGCCGCAAAATCACCTTTTTGGATACTCCCGGTCATGCTGCCTTCACGTCCATGCGGGCACGGGGCGCCCAGGGGGCGGATATTGTTGTGCTGGTGGTCGCCGCTGATGACGGCGTCATGCCGCAAACCAAGGAGGCTGCCAACCATGCCAAGGCTGCCCGAGTGCCGATTGTGGTTGCCCTGAATAAGATGGATCTGCCCTCAGCCAACCCGGAACTGGCCAAGCGTCAACTGGCGGAAATTGATCTCGTCCCGGATGAATGGGATGGAGATACCATTGTTGTCCCTGTGTCCGCCAAGCAGGAGACCGGACTGGATGACTTGATGGAAGCGATCCTTTTGGTGGCCGACAACAAGGAGATCAAAGCCAATCCGGAAGGGGAAGTGTTGGGTACGATCGTGGAAGGGGAGCTGGATAAATTCCGCGGGGCGATGGCCACCCTGCTCCTGCAGAATGGGACGATCCAGGTGGGCGATACGATCCTGGCAGGCAACACCTATGGCCGGATCAAGGCAATGTTTGATTATCTCGGCAACCGGATCGAGGAAGCAGGTCCTTCCACACCCATCGCGGTGATGGGCCTGAATGATGTCCCTCGGGCCGGGGATATCTTCAGACTGGTTGAATCAGAAAAAGAAGCCCGGGCGATTTTGGAGGATCGGGAGGCGGAGCAGGAAACTGTCTCCACCGCGAAACGGGCCACCTTGGAGGATCTGTTTGAACGCCTGCAGGCGGGTGAAGAACAGGAATTGCGCCTGATTGTCAAGGCGGATATGCAGGGTTCCCTGGAGCCGGTGGTTAACTCCCTGGAAAAACTCGGGGAACAGGAGCCCGATGTGGGGATTGAAATCCTCCATCAGGAAATCGGCAACATCACGGAGAGCGATGTGATGCTGGCAGCCGCCTCAGATGCCATCATTGTGGGCTTCGCGGTGGAAGCGGATAACGCCGCTCAGCGTCTGGCCGAGGCCGAAGGGGTTTCAATCCGGCAGTATACGATTATTTACCGCCTGATTGAGGATGTGGAGCGCGCTATCAAGGGCTTGCTCGAACCGGAGATGATTGAGAAAACCATTGGTCGCGCCAAGGTACTGGCGACCTTCAAGGTTTCCCGATACAATACCGTTGCCGGCTGCCGGGTGATTGATGGAGAAATTCGCCGAAACGGGAATCTGCGCGTCATCCGGGACAGCTCCGTGATCTTTGATGGGGAAATTGGTTCCCTCAAGCGCGGCAAGGATGATGTCCGTGAGGTGCGGGAAGGCTTTGAATGCGGTGTGGCCTTGAAGCGGTTCCATGAATTTGAGGAAGGGGACTTGCTGGAATGTTATGTGATCGAACAGAGCATGTGATTGCATTTGAAACACGAGACCGAGGAAGGATATCATGCCATCTGGAATCAGACTGAAACGGATCAATGATCAAATGCAGCGGATCCTGACGATGTTGTTGGAAACCAAGGTTCACGATCCCCGAGTTCAGGGAGCCTATATCACAGATGTGTCCGTGGATCGAGAACTGGATTATGCCAATATCTACGTTTCCTCCCTGGAAGGGGAATCGGAGGAGATATTGGAAGGCCTGCGCAGCGCCAGCGGTTTTCTCCGCTACACCCTTAGCCAGGAAATTAAGTTGCGGGTGATGCCCCAGCTTCGGTTTTTTTGGGATGACACGCCGGAGAAAGCGGATCGCGTTGAAGCCTTGTTGGCCCAGATCCGGGAGGAACGCGAGGAATCAACGGAGGAAAGCCCACAGCAAGGGGCCTCCCAGGATGAGAAAGGCCTTGATGGGCAAGACGATTGATGCGACCATTTCCGGCTGGATCGGCCGCCAACACAGTATGCTGATCACCTCCCACGTTCGCCCCGATGCCGATGCGGTGGGATCGCTTCTTGGGCTGGGCATGGCCCTGGAAAATGCAGGCAAGGATGTGTACTGCGTCCTGCAAGATGATGTTGGTAAGTACGCTTATCTTCCAGGTTACCAAAAAATCAAACAACAGGCCGATGGTCCTGTGGATGCGATCATTGTGCTGGATTGTTCTGATCCAAAACGGGTTGGGGATGTGCTGCCGGATTCCAGGCTGCCGATGCTGGTCATTGACCACCACAAGACCAACCTGAACTTTGGGGAGATCAACCTGGTGGAACCGGATCAGGTGGCCACCGCGGCAATACTCTTTGACCACATGCCCGAATGGGGATTGACGATCACGCCGGATGTGGCCTCCTGCCTCCTTGGTGGTATTTTGGGGGATACGATTGGTTTTCGCACCCCCAATGTGGATTCCGGGGTGCTGCGGAAAGCTGCTTCTCTGATGGACATGGGCGCGGATCTGACGAAACTGTATCGAGCGGAGATTGTTGCAAAAACCTTCACAGCCGTCCATTACTGGGGAGCAGGCCTGCATCGTTTGCAGCGGGAGGGCCGGTTAATATGGACTTTCTTAACCCTTGATGATCGGCGAAAAATAGGGTATTCTGGTGAGGATGATGCCGATCTGGTAAATGTGCTTTCATCGGTCACAGACGCCGATATTGCACTTATTTTCATCGAACAGGCGCAAAACCATGTGAAAGTTAGCTGGCGGGCGCGGCCCGGTTGGGACGTGTCCCACATCGCGTATGCATTTGGGGGCGGGGGGCATGCGGCTGCCGCTGGTGCGGATATCAAAGGAAATCTTGACGACGTGATGCAACGTGTGATCAGCGAGACACGAAAATTATTAAACCACGAGACGCCTATTGGAGGATAGTAGAATTCTATTCCGTTGGGGAGTATGGAAGCGATATGAGTGAACAAGGATTTAATGTAAAGAATGCTGTTTCGGGGGTTCTGGTCATTGACAAACCAGTTGGTATGACATCCCATGACGTGGTGCAGATTGTCCGCCGCGGCACGGGGATTCGCCGGGCGGGACACACCGGCACCCTGGACCCACGCGCTTCAGGCGTTCTGGTGGTTCTGGTGGGGCCTGCGGTCCGTCTGAGTGAATTCGTCTCCGCGTCGGATAAACGCTATCAGGCGATCATCCGACTGGGAGAGCGCACCGACACCTACGACGCGGATGGTGAAGTGATTGCGCGTTCCCCTGTGGATATCACCTACGACATGCTGGAAGAAGCTCTGGACCAGTTTGAGGGCACCGTTGAACAGGTGCCGCCGGCCTATTCTGCCAAGAAGATCAATGGCAAGAAGGCATATGAGTTGGCCCGGGAGGGCAAGGATGTAGATATCGAACCCAAAGAGATTGATGTCTACCATCTTGAACTGCTGGAATGGGATCCTCCGGAGGCGGTTGTGGATGTGTACTGTTCTTCCGGGACCTATGTGCGCTCTTTGGCGAATGATCTGGGCGATGTCCTGAACTGCGGCGGTCAGCTCGTAGGACTGCGGCGGACAAAGAGCGGAGAATTTGCCCTGCGGGATGCGGTGCAGTTACGCAAGCTACAGGAAGCCTTTGATAATGGAGACTGGTATAAATATCTGATCCCGGCCGCGGAAGCACTGAATGATTGGCCTTCCAGAGAGCTGACCTTTGAAGAGGTGGACCTCGTCCGGCACGGACACCGGGTTCCGGCCCTGGAAGAGCCGGATGATCCGGATAATTGGGTTCGGGCTGTCAGCCAGCAGGGTGAGCTTGTCGCGCTGATGGAATATGTGCCGGAAGACAAAGAATGGCAGCCGCGCAAAGTATTCTTCAACTGACTTTCTGAGCTGCTCCGGTCTCTCCGGCGTTGATTGGATGATATAATGAAAACGCCCTTTCTTCTTGATAGAGGGAGGGGCGGTTTTTATGATGAGAAAAGGATCTATCGGTATGCTGGATGGGTTCAATCAGGAAATGGAGATCCTCGATTTTTCTGCGCTGACGCAGCGGAAGCAGCGATCAACCTGTATTACTATTGGCAATTTTGACGGGGTTCACCTTGGACATCAGGCGATCATTCGCCGGATGCTGAGAGAAGCCTGCCCTGAGAATTTTGATGTGCTGGTGGTCACGTTTTTCCCCAATCCATCGGTCTTTTTTAACCAACGTGAGGCACGTTTTTATCTGACATCCCCGCGGGAAAAACGGGAAATCCTCCTTGATCTGGGGGTTGATTCTGTGCTGACCTTTGCATTTGACCGGGATTTTGCCAATCTCACCCCGGAGGCTTTTCTGCGGGGGTTGAAGGAGAAACTGGGATTGGTGGAATTGGTAGTTGGATCGGATTTTGCCCTGGGAAAAAACCGGCTGGGCACCCTGCCGGTGATCCGCTCTCTGGGGGAGGAGCTTGGATTTGCTGTGAAAGTAATTTCCCCAATATCTGTGGATGACGAGGTGATTTCTTCCACTCAGATTCGTAAATTGCTGGAAGAAGGGGCTGTTCGAAGAGCAGCAGAAAAATTGGGCCGTCGTTACACCATGCGAGGAATTATCACCCACGGGTCCGACCGCGGATCTCGGATTGGATTGCCGACGGCCAATCTCTCTCACTGGCCGTTGAAAAAACTGCCGGGATTGGGGGTTTATGCCACCTACGTTCTGTTGGACGGCCGGCGTTTCCCGGCCCTGACCAATGTCGGTCTCCGACCCACCTTTGAAATCCAGACGGCGCCGAATGTCGAAACCCATATCCTGAATTTCGATGAGGACATCTATGGTGAGAGGATGACTCTGGAATTTGTCGAGAAGATCCGGGAGGAACGAAAATTTTCAGGGGTGAAGGCTTTTATAGAGCAGATCGCCAAGGATAAACGAGATGCCAGGAGCGTGTTTGATGCAGAATGAGCCCAGACGGGTTTATCTTCTCAGCCCCAAAGATCTCAGCGCCGAGACCATTGCTGTGACCTTTGCGAAAACTTCCCGGTCTCCCCTGCCCTTTGATGCCATTGCGGCTGAATTATCTGACGAGAAATCGGCCCGTTTCCATGAGAAATGGGTGATAGGCTATGGACATGCATCCGTGGCGGAACATGCTGTCCTGCATCTGGCCCTGGAGAATGTCTCCCGGCTTGCGGTGGAGACCATAGAAGGAAACCGTCTGGCCTCCTACACGGAAAAATCTACGCGTTATCAGCAGTGGGACAAGGACACATTTTTCCTACCTGAGGAATTGCAGGGAACGGCCTTGGAAGAACCGTTTATCTCAACCTGCAGAACACTCTTTAACACCTATGCAGCCTGCATTCCACCGGTTCAAGACTATATCCGGTCAACGTTGGCTCAGGGGCCGGACGAAAGCCAGGGGGCATTCAGGCGGCGGATTCGCTCCGCGGCTGTGGATGTGTGTCGTTTCCTCTTGCCTGCAGCCGCTCTGGCCAATGTGGGGGTCACGATCAATGCCCGGGCCTTGGAATATGCCCTTTGCAAGATGCTCAGCGACCCATTGGAGGAAGTGCGCGCTATCGGTGAACAGATTCGGAAGGTCGGCCAGTCTGAAGCCCCCACGTTGATCAAGTATGCCGACTGCCAGCCCTATCTGATGGAGACCCGGAATCGCCTGCAGAAACTGGCTGAGGGGATGTCTGCTGATGACAACCCGCAGGATTTTTCTCTGCTTTCCTGGGAGCCTTTCGGGGAGTTGAAGGTGCTGGCTGCACTCCTGTTTCGCTTTGGCCAGGGTGGGTATGGCGACACCCTGCGCTATGTGCAGAGTTTGTCCCCGGAGGCACAGAATCGGCTGATCTCAGATTTGATGGATGAAAGGGGCCCCTTTGACCAACCCTTGAGAGAATTCGAATATGCTCAGATGACCTTTGAGGCGGTGATGGATCAGGGCGCATATTATGAGTTCAAACGTCATCGCATGATGACCCAGACTGTGCAGCCCCTCACCTCACGCCTGGGCTTTGCCCTTCCCAGGGCCATCAGGGAGGCCGGATGCGAACCAGACTATCTTGCCGCCATGCGCCAGGCTGCGGATCTCTATGAACGGATGGTGCCCCTCACTGCAAATGCAGCGGCCTATGTGGTGCCGAATGCCTTCAACCGTCGGGTTCTCTTCACCCTGAATCTGCGACAGGCGTATCATCTTTGTCGTTTGCGCGCCTCCACAAAGGCCCATTTCTCCATCCGGCGGGTGGCCCACCAGATTGCCGCTGCCATCCGCCAGGTGTATCCCCGTTTGGGTGCGTTCCTGGATGTGCCGGGAACTGAAACTGCAGATAGTATCACTACGACATTTTTCAGCGACCTGGCCCATCACTAGAGCCTTTCCGGTTTTTGATGACTAATTGATTGTGGAAAATTTTATGTGGATTGTCTTGTTACTTGCCCTGGCCAGTTTTTGGCTCCTGAGCATCAATCTCTTTTACAGGGATGATCACCGCCTGGCTTTGGTGGTTGCCCTGGTGTTATTCCAGACCTATCTGGTTGCGGTGACGGAAGTACTCAGCCTTTTGCAGGCGGTCACGCCTTTGGCGTTGGTGACGGCCTGGGGGACGGTAGTTGTGGGTGTGGGTGTCTGGCTCTGGATTTGGCGACGTGAGGGTAAGGCGGTGATCCTCCCCAAATGCGGCTGGCCGAAGAGCGTTGGATTATGGATCGTGGATGGGATCATCGTTTTCATTCTGCTGGTGACCCTGGTCATTGCCCTGGCAGCGCCGCCAAACACAGCAGACTCCCTTGTGTATCACATGCCCAGGCTGGCGCATTGGGCTCAGGATCGGGCTGTGCATCATTTCCCCACGGGTGTAGAACACTACAACAGCTATCCGCCGGGGGCAGAAATGCAGATGCTGCATTTTTATCTCCTCTTTGAAGGAGACCGACTGGTCAACCTACAGGGCTGGTTTGCTTTTCTGGGGGCGATTCTGGCGGCGGCCTCCCTCAGCCGGGTGATTGGGCTGGGAGAAACGGGAGCTCATTTTTCCGCGCTGTTTGTCGCTTCCATGCCCCTGGCTCTGGCCCACGCTTCCAGCTCAAAAAATGACCTGGCGGTCGGTTTCTGGGTGATTGTGGTGGTTTTGATGGCGTTCCACTTTTTAAGGGCGGGTGAGGCCCGGATGGATCTGATCGTTCTGGGGCTGGCTTTAGGGCTGGGGTTGCTGACCAAGCAATCCGCAGCCTTGTTTCTGGCGCCTTTTGGTCTGTGGTTTGTGATCCGTCTATTTCAGCAATTGACGCTGCGGCAGTTTTTCCTGTGGGCGCTGGTGCTTCTGGCCTTGGTTGTGGGTCTGAATGGTGGGTATCTAATTCGAAATTGGATCACATACCAGCATCCGGTTGATCCTGTGGCGATGAGTCAGCACCGGACGGAGGCTTTTTCGCTTCCAATTCTTCTGTCCAATGTGGCCCGGAATCTCTCCTCCCATGCCCAAACGCCCTGGCCCTGGACTCGGACCTGGATTTATGACCGGATGATCGCTTTCCATGAAGCCATAGGCGTTGACCCGAGTGACCCGCGCACTACGGTCAACTGCGATTATGAAGTGCCGGGATTCATCACATCTGAAGTGCTGTCCGGAAATCCCCTGCACATGTCTTTGATTCTGCTCGCCTTTCTGGGGGTGTGGGTCCTTTCTTTATGGCGTAAAGCAACGCGACCTGTTTTGATCCTGAGCCTGACCGCTGCCGCCGCTTTTGTGCTCTTCAGCCTTTTCTTCAAGTGGCAGTGTTTCAGTGCGCGCTATCATTTCCCTTTCTTTTTCATGACAGCGCCTGTGGTCGCCTTTCTTTTCAATCGTCTGGATCGGCGGGGTTGGGCCAGCGCCTTGATGGGGCTGGCGATGCTGGCTCTGGGCGGTTTGTGGTTGTTCAGCCTCCGGCCCCGACCCATTTTCCCCTGGCGGGGGATGACTCAGGAGACCAGCATCTTCGAGAACCGGACCCGACTGTATTTCCCGTCTGATATGATGTACGAAACCTTTATGGATTTGGGTCCGGTGATCACCGAATCGGGCTGTGAAGCGATTGGGATCAGGCTTCGGGGCTCTTCAATGGAATATCTGTACTGGGTGGCCCTGGATATGCCCCGGGACTCTGTACGGATTTCCTGGTTGGTGGCCGGTACCCCCTCTGCCCAATACCGCGACCCGGACTTCAAACCCTGTGCTGTGATCTGTGAGGACTGTCCCCAGGGCCAGACCCAGTATGACGGGCTGCCCCTGGTGTGGCAGACGCCTTTTTTTGATCTTTTTCTGGCCACTCCGGAGATGGAGACGCAATGATCCTCCTGATGTTTTTAGCCTTCCTCAGTTTTTGGATCATGATGGGGAACAGTGAACGGGAGCCGGATTGGCGTCTGGCCTTGATTCAGGCGTTTATCCTGTGGGGCGGTTACCTCATTCTGGGAACGGAATTGTTGGGTGCTTTCCAGGGGATCACCCGTTTGGGCCTGGCCCTGTTGTGGGTGTTCCCCAACCTGGCGGGAATCCTATGGGTCTGGTTCTGGCTCAAACGGGGCAAGGTGCTGCGTCTGCCCATCGTTTATCATTATGACAGTTGGGTAGGTTCGATTTTGGATGCCCTGGTTGTGTTGATCCTGCTCATCACCCTGGTTGTCGCTGTGGTCGCCCCGCCAAATTCCAACGGCGCGCTGGTCTTTCGCATGAGCCGGGTGGCGCATTGGGCGCAGAACCAGAGCCTCGCTCATTATCCGACCGGCATTGAGATTCAGAACAGTTATTCTCCGGGGGCAGAGATTGTGATTCTCAATTTTTATATTCTGGATGGGGGAGATCGTCTGGCCAATCTGGCAGCCTGGCTGGGATTTGCCGGATCGGTTGCCGCGGCGGCCAGCCTGGCGAAGGTTCTGGGCGCCAAGATGAACGGCCAGCGCATGGCGGCTATCTTTGCGGCGACTCTGCCGGTGGCCATCACCCAGGCCACCAGCAGCATGAATGATATTGTGGTCGGCTTTTGGGTGGTCAGCACGGTTTTGATGCTGTTGTATTACACCCGAAATTCTCCCAAACCGCTGTACCTGGTTTTGACCGCCTTGGCTGCAGCTCTGGCTGTGGTGACGAAGCCGACGGCACTGATCTTCCTGTGGCCCTTTGCCCTGTATATGGTAGTGGTCCTGCGCCAGCGTTTGGGTCTGCCGAAGATGCTCCTGTGGGCTGTGATTGCCTTTGCGATTCTGGGCGCCATCAATGGAGGGCAATTCTATCGGAACCAGCAAACCTATGGTCAGTTCTACCGGCCTGTGGAGATGAGCTCTCTGAGCAATGACATGCGCAGTTGGCGCGTGCTGGTATCGAATATCACCCGCAATGCCGCTCTGCATGCGGACCTGCCCTTCCCCCGGGCTGAAAATTGGCTGCTCTCCAATCTCCTGCGATTGCATGAATATCTTGATCTGGACCCAGCGGATTCCCGGACAACCCTGGGTGGGGCATTTTATATTCCGGATCTCAACACCTCGGAGATGACCAGCAGCAATCCAATTCATGCAGCCATCATCGTGTTCAGTTTCACCGTGATGGTGGGGATGGTTGTCCTTGGGAAGGAGGACCCGGAAATTCTGGTATATTGTGGGGCGATTTTCTTTTCGCTGGTTTTGTTCTGCTATATGTTGAAATGGCAGCCATCGGGGGGACGGTTGCATCTGCCGTTTTTCATCCTATTTGCCCCCTTGGTGGCCTTCCTGCTGGATAAACTGGAGAAGTTTCAACTGGAGACGGCAATTGGAGTCTTGCTGCTCATTTTCGCGGTGCCCTGGCTCCTGCAGACTGAACAGCGCCCGGTCATCCCGGATCTGCAGCGGACTTATCCGATCAGCGTGTTTGATGAGGCCCGCACCGCCCTGTATTTCGCCACCAATCCGGAGGATTATGCTGTCTATCTTCAGATTGCCGATGAGATCACTGCGCGGGGTTCGACCCACATTGGGCTTGATCTGACACCGACCAGTGAGGAATATCCCTTCTGGGTCCTTCTGGGTGCACCAGATCCATCGCTGCGAATTGAATGGGTGACCACAAGCACTGCATCCTTTGCTTTTGTGGATAGAGCTTATGATCCGGATGCCATCATCTGTGAGGCATGTTCCACAGAAAAGCTGCTGGAATATTCGGAAACCTTTTCTCGGATCCCGTTTGAGGGATTTGATGTGTTAATCAAGGAGACTCAATGAATTTGTTTGAAAAAATTGGGGCGGTGTTCTGGAAGCGGTTGGAGGGGCGGATGCGGGCTTTCTGGCGTGTGGGGCTGCATGGCGCGCTGTTCTTTCTGCTGACAAGCGCTTTTTCCACCTTGCTCTACGCCGTGGCCTCCAATCTGAATATCCTTTCAGTGTCCAATATCCAGAACCTGGCTGCTGCTAACAGGCCCTTGTTGGCTGCTCTCATCTCACCCACGGCGACCTTTTTAATGATGCTTGCGGCCACCTTTCTGGCAGGCCGATGGATTGATCGGCGGAAGTTCACCGCATTTGGTCTTCATTTTTCACCTGCATGGTGGGGGGATCTTAGCTTCGGACTGGTTTTGGGGGGTGTCTT